>JAHDDR010000008.1:30462-46569 GCA_020629255.1 Saprospiraceae bacterium
TTGTCCGGATTATGATCCTTGTGTTTGTAATCCTGACCCATGTGACCCGAACTGTGGTACAGTGGATCCTTGTTGCAACCCCGACCCCTGTGATCCGAACTGTCCAGATTACGATCCTTGTCTATGTGACCCTTGTATTACAGCAAGTTGTCCGAATTACGATCCATGTATTTGTGACCCAACAGGAGGAACAGATCCATGTAACCCAGATTGTCCTAGCTATGATCCTTGTGCTTGTGATCCTTGTTCTGATGTGACTTGCCCGGATTATGACCCTTGTGTCTGTAATCCAGATCCGTGTGATCCGAACTGTAGTACTTATGATCCATGCAATCCTCAATGTCCGAACTATGACCCATGCTATTGTACTACTGGAGGAACAGATCCATGTAATCCAGATTGTCCTAGTTATGATCCTTGCGCTTGTGATCCTTGTTCTGATGTGACTTGTCCGGATTATGATCCTTGTGTTTGTAATCCTGACCCATGTGACCCGAACTGTAGTACTTATGATCCATGTAATCCGCAGTGTCCTGACTACGACCCTTGTTATTGTACAACAGGAGGCACAGATCCTTGTAATCCTGACTGCCCTGGGTACGATCCTTGTTTGTGTGATCCTTGTAGTGATCTGACTTGCCCTGATTACGATCCTTGTGTCTGTGCTCCAGATCCATGTGACCCAGGTTGTATAACATATGATCCTTGTTTATGCGATCCGAATCCATGTGATCCAAATTGTCCTTCGACATTTGATCCGTGTTTGTGTACACCTAATCCATGTGATCCGAACTGTATCGGTTATGATCCTTGTATTTGTGATCCCTCACTTTGTGATTGTCCTGTGATTGGAGATATTTATGTGGACATCAATGCGACTGGTGCCAATAATGGTAGTGATTGGGCTAACGCCTTCAATGATCTTCAAGATGCATTGGCCATCGGTACTGAACGAGTAATTCATATTGCAAAAGGAACATATATTCCAGGTACATTGAGAACTCATTCGTTCTCATTACCACAAGGTGTAGTTCTTTTGGGTGGATATCCGACAGGAGGAGGAAATAGAGATCCTGAAGCATATGTTACAATACTTTCTGGGGAAGTTGATGGTGTACCCGGGCTCGATGAAAATGCATATCATGTTGCCAAGGCAATCAATGTAAGTTGTGTTATTATTGATGGTGTTACAATCAAGCATGGTAATGCTAATGTAAATACTTCCTTCGCTTGGGCAAGAGGAGGTGGATTGTATTCTATTAATTCAGAAGTTCAATTGATTAATGTAAAAACTAGATGGAATAAAGCCATCTTTGGAGGTGGTCTATTCGCTTCCCAAGGTTCAACCATTAATATTTATGAATCTGACTATAAGAATAATACTGCAGATAGAGGAAGTGCTATATATCATAGTAACATGACACAAGTGATTATTCGTAAGACAAGAATTTTAGATAATACTTCTCTAGTTCGTTGTGCTTTGGAAATTAACAATTCCCTATACACAAGAATTGAAAATTCTGTTATTGCCAATAATTTTTCTAGGAATGCTAATGCTATTGGATTAATTGCTACGAATAGAAATCAATCTATCGAAGTTTATAATACAACTATATTGGGTGAAGAAAAGGATCGTTATCTAGTAACCATCCAAGTAGGATATGGTGATCAGCTAGATGCTTATTTCTATAATTCTATTATTGCTCATCAGCATTTGAATTTCACGAAAGCCTTCGTGGTTTACAGTAACAACATTTTCAACTTACATACTGAAAATTGTTATATACAAGGAAGTACTGTTCCAGGAACATCTATCAACAACTTGTTTAGTGTAACTGCTGGGGACTTGATGCTACTACCGGATTATTCTGTAAGTCCATGTTCTCCCGTAGTTAATGCAGGTAATAATGCATATGCTGCATTACCCGTAGACATCGATGATACGGATAGAATTCTTAACAACCTTGTAGATATGGGTGCTTATGAGACTCATGAAATTTGCAGAATGGCAAATAATCAGAAATCTCAGTTTTTGGCAGACATGAGAATTTATCCTAATCCAACAACAGGAAGGATAGAAGTACAAACTGCCGAAGAAGATATCACTATCCATATTTATGATGTTCTAGGCAATAGGGTATTGTCAACTCAAGAACGCTATCTTGACTTATCTGGTTATGCCTCTGGAGTTTACATTATGAACATCGAAAAAGAAGGTGAGATGCTTCATGTAGAAAAGATTATCAAGAAATAGGAATCATTCCTAAATAAGTTATAATCTAAAATGGGAGGGAGCCGAAATCGGCTCCCTCTTTTTTATTTCAAACATTATACTTGATAATTTCATTCTTATTTGTATCTTTGCAGCCGCTTGCTGAAACTGTATTTGGCAAAATCTTTTTCGGTTCACATTAAAATTTATAAAAAATGCCAGAATATTTAGGTACAGAGAAAATCAAAGAGATTTTCAAGGAGTATGGTGGCTCTGACAAAAACACCGGTTCTGTAGAAGGGCAGATTGCCTTATTTACATTTAAAATCAAAATGTTATCCGAACATCTGAAGGAGAACAAGAAAGATCATTCTTGTCGTCGTTCATTACTTAAAATGGTTGGTAAACGTAGAAGATTATTGAATTACCTAGCCAAAAAAGATTTGGAAGGATATCGTGCTTTGATAAGTAAGATTGGAATTAGAAAATAATCTTTTTCATAAAATATTCTTGAAAGCCTTTCTGGATTTGCCAGAAGGGTTTTTTTGATCCTCTCAGAAGAAGGAACTTTATAGTTTTCCACATAATATTCACATTATAATAAAATAATTATAATGTTTTACAAAGGAAAGACTTACCTTTGCCCCGATAAAATTAAAAAGGGCTAAGACTAAAAAAGACCATCTTACGTATCGAGTCCAATCTTCAATGAAGCTCGAAATTTGAAAACACCAGTAAAAAATTCAAATCCGACTCGAAAATACCTAGTATCATCAAAGGATGATTATTTGGTTTTTTAACCTTTAAATCGTTTACAATTAAGTTTAAAGATGGGTAAACAAATTCCAATCACTGTATCGTTTGACCTACCCGACGGTACACCTGTCACTATCGAAACAGGAAAATTAGCAACATTAACCGCCGGTTCGGTTGTTGTTAGAGTAGGCGACACTATGATATTTGCTGCGGTAAGTTCCAGTAAGGAACCTAGAGAAGGACAAAGTTTCTTTCCATTATCAGTCGATTATCAAGAGAAATTCGCTTCTATGGGGAGAATCCCCGGCAACTTTTTCAGGCGTGAAGCTAGGCTTTCAGAACATGAGATATTAGTATCCCGATTAGTGGATCGTGCTATCCGTCCATTATTCCCTAAAGGATACATGAATGATACCCAGGTCATGCTAAACCTGATTTCAGGAGAACCTGAAGTGCTGCCTGATGCTTATGCTGCCTTGGCTGCCTCTGCCGCTTTCTCCGTTTCTGATTTACCTTTCGAAGGGCCTATTTCAGAAGTAAGAGTTGCCCGTATCAATGGTAAGTTCTGTATCAATCCGATGAAGAGTGATTTGGCAGAAGCCGATATTGATATTATTGTTGCTGCTACCTTGGAAAATGTAATGATGGTAGAAGGCGAAATGGATGAGTGCCAAGAATCAGAATTAATCGAAGCGATTAAAATTGGGCATGAAGCTATAAAAGTACAATGCCAAGCACAATTGGAACTGAAAGAAAAAGTAGGTGCCATCAAGAAAGAATTTGTTCCTGAAGAAGAGGATGAAGCATTAAAGCAACGAGTGCATGATATGATTCATGATGGTGTTCTTGAAGTGGCTAAATCTGCTTTGGACAAAAAGAAACGTCGTGCTGGATTAGATGCCGTTAAAGATAAATTGAAGGAAGATTTGGAAGCTGCCGAAGGGGAAGAATGGATGGAAGAGAATTGGAAAGCAGCCAAAGAGTTCTACGAATACCACAAGAAATACATTATTCGTGAAATGGTACTGACGGAGAGCATCCGTTTGGATGGTCGTAAATTGGATGAAGTCCGCCCGATTTGGACTGAGGTGGATTATTTGCCTGCTGCACACGGTTCTGCTATTTTTAATCGGGGTGAAACCCAGTCTTTGACTTCCTTGACTTTAGGAAGCAAAACAGACAAATTGATGGTGGATACCGCTCAAGAATTATATTTCGAAAAATTCATCCTTCATTATAATTTCCCTGGTTACTCGGTTGGAGAACCTAAACCGAATCGGGGTCCTGGCCGTAGGGAAGTGGGACACGCCAATTTGGCCGGACGTTCCTTAAAGCGAGTTTTTCCTCAAGAATTCCCTTATACTATCAGAATCGTTTCTGATATTCTGGAATCTAATGGTTCATCGAGTATGGCTACGGTTTGTGCCGGATCGTTGGCTTTAATGGATGCCGGTATCCCTATCAAAGCCCCGGTTTCGGGTGTGGCTATGGGTATGATTGCCGATGGAGATCGAATTGCTATCCTTACGGATATCTTAGGCGATGAAGATGCTTTGGGTGATATGGACTTTAAGGTAACCGGCACCGAAAAAGGTATTTGTGGTTGCCAAATGGATATCAAGGTAGATGGATTGCCTTATGAAATTTTGGAAAAAGCTTTGATGCAAGCCAGAGAAGGAAGAATCCATATCTTGAACGAAATGGGAAAAACCATAGGCACTCCAAGAGAAGATTTCAAACCTCATGCTCCTAGAATTGTAGAATTGAAAATTGATAAGAATTTCATTGGTGCAGTTATCGGGCCAGGAGGAAGAATTATCCAAGAATTGCAAGCTACCACTGGAACTGTCATCAATATAGAAGAGGTTGATGATATGGGAGTGGTTCAGATTTCTAGTAATGACAAAGAGTCTATTGATAAAGCCTTGGCTGCCATCAATGCTATTACTTTTACTCCTCAGGTAGGTGATGTTTATGATGCCAAAGTCGTTACATTACAGCCTTATGGTGTTTTTGTTGACTTCAAGGGCGGCAAAAGTGGTTTGTTGCATATCTCCGAATTTGCTTATGAAAAAGTGGATAAGGTAGAAGATATGTTTAAGGAAGGTGATGAAGTGCAGGTCAAATTGATTGGTATTGATGAACGTACCGGAAAGCTTCGTTTGTCTAGAAGAGCTCTTTTAGAAAAGCCTGAAGGATGGGTCGAACCACCTAAAAGGGAACGCAGAAATGGACGAGGCGATGGTAGAAGAAATGATAGGAGGAATGATCGCAGGGACGATCGTAGAGATAGAAATGATCGTAGAAGATAATTCTAATCCATTTCTCCGATAAGATTAAAAGCCCTTGTAGTAAAACTACAAGGGCTTTTTGCGTTCCAATACAATAACACAAGCAATAACAAACTGTTAAACCTCTCCCCTATTTGTTCAAAATGAATACTTTGGGTATATTCGTTTATCCAAACAAACTAAACTTAAACTATACCCGACTCTGAGATGAAGCATTTATTTCTGGCTATTCTGCTATTTGTATTCACCCCATTTAGCCCAATTAAAAGTCAAGATATTGGTGGTATCATCAATGTCTACACGAATGCTACCCAAATCTCTGCCTCTCCCGATTGCGGTACGATCATTACGGTCAATTCATCCACAGGTTTTTCTATTGGGGAGTATCTTCTCGTTATTCAAATGCAGGGAGCAACAATTTTGGAAAACAATGATAGTTCTTTTGGAACTATCAGCGATATAGGGCATGTGGGTAATTTTGAAAAGAAACTCATCACCAATATTATTGGAAACGATATTCATGTAGCCGGCTTTTTATCCAATACCTATAATACATCTGCTATTGTACAAGTCGTAAATATACCTCAATATGCCAACGCCAATGTTACCAGCCAATTAACCGCTGCCCCTTGGAATGGTTCTAATGGCGGAATTCTTGCCTTGGAAGTGACGGGTACACTCACTTTAAATGCTGACATTAATGTAAGTGGTTTGGGGTATAGGGGTGGTGCGGTCCAAGCTTATAATATTACTTGTAATTGGTTTACCGCTGTAGCAGATTGGTTCTATCCTCTTACTACTGGCGAAGGAGGGCAGAAAGGAGAAGGAATAGCCCGTTATCTTCCGAATAAACAATGTGGTAGAGGTGCCCAAGCCAATGGTGGTGGCGGAGGAAATGATCACAATTCTGGAGGAGGAGGAGGATCTTCGATTGCTGTAGGAGGTGATGGCGGTACGAACAGCGAACCCGGCACTTGGAATTGCAAAGGAAACGCTCCGGGTGTTGCCGGCCGATCACTAACGCTCACTGATAAATTGTTTTTAGGTGGCGGTGGTGGTAGTGGACACGGAAATAATAGCTTTGTAGGAAGAGGAGGTACTGGTGGCGGAATCGCGATTGTTTATGCCAATACTATCGAAGCCAATACTTTTGCTATTATTGCTTCGGGTACGAATGGGGGTTCTCCTAGTGGCGATGGCGGCGGCGGCGGCGGTGCCGGTGGTGGCATTTTAGTAGATGCAGCAACCATTAATGGTAATTTGAATATCGTTTCTATTGGAGGGAACGGCGGAAATACGTTCAATAATAATTCGAACCGCTGTTTTGGGCCCGGTGGTGGTGGAAGTGGAGGTTATTTATTAACCAATGCTTCCGGAGGATATTTTTCTACATTCCAAGGAGGGATTCCAGGTGTTGTCAATAATTCTACGAATGGATGTATCGGATCCAGCCTAGGTGCAGATCCCGGTGGAACCGGAGCCATTTATCCTATTCCTGTTTTGCCACCCGCTCCTTATACGGGACCCATCACATTTATACGCTAACTACATACCATGCTCTACATAATAGGCAAAGAATTTACATTCTGAAATAGCTTCTTGATAAAATTCGGTACCGGAATATTTATTTTTTAATAAGTCATAATAATTTCGATATTTTTCTGGGAGTTTGGGAATTTCATTTTTCCAATAATTATATTTCGTGTCTTTATCCTGATAAAATTTAGCCAACTCGCATTTGGCTGCCATAAAGGATGCCCTTGCAGCCATTTCATTATCTTTTGTCAAATCCTTGCATTTATCGAAAAAGAACAAAGCATGGGTCACATCGGTAAATTCTTTGTTACCGAAAGCGTGCCCATAGGGATCATCATTCGGTTCTTCATCTTGATCGTTGTGTTCTTCTGGCGAATCTTGCCAAGAACCACTGCTTCTATAATAATCAATTAAATTATATGAATGCCCATAATAAGACATGTTGTAAAATGCGGAACCCAGTCTATAATAATATTTATCGGCATGATCCATATCTGTTTTTGCACGATATTCATAGTCCAATAATAATTCTGTCAATTCTTTTTTATTTAAATAAAGAATGGTGGTATCGTTGGGATCTTCGCAATGGATGCAATCCATAATCGGTAATAAAAAGGGAGAAAATTTTTGAGCATCCATTCTATTCGGGTTTACACTTTCGAACGAACGGTTTGCCTCTGCTAATTCATACCTCGACAAGTGGTAGGTTCCTTTTAATTCGTGTAATTCGGATATATAATCTTCACCTAATTTACTTTTTAATAAATATTCCTCGAAGTCATTATGTTTTTCTTTTTTTGCCAATAATAATAAATCGTTGAGATATCTTAATTTTGGATTTAATTTTAAATCTTCCAAAGAAAAATTACATAAAAAACCTTTACCGGTATCACCTTGTTTTTTATACAGTTGGGACATTCTATCAAATAAAAAATGAGGAAACGATTCTATTGAACCAAAAAATTTATTGCTTCGAATAACTCTATAAATTTCTTTCTCTATTTTAGGTGTAATTTTCGTGTAGGCATGAACATCCAATGCCAATTGGAACAATTCTAATTGATCATTTAATACTGGATCATTTTTTACCAAGTCTTTTGCTTTTTCGTATGTTTTATTCGCAGCGTATAAATCTCGTGATAAATATTCCAAATATCCTTGGGCAACCGTCCATAAAGGAATATCTTTTATTTTATTTTCTTGTAATGTTCGCGTTACGAAATCTAATAATTTAATTAATCTTTTTTTAGCAATTTCATCCGGTTTTTCTTGATAATGCGATCTTCTGAAATCTGCACCTAAAAATATTTCTTCCAAACTTGTAATTTCACGAACCAAGAGAGGAGCCAAATGAGGAGAGGAGGGATCCAAGGCATAAATATTTTGCATTTCTTCTTCCACATAGGCATTCCAATCGGTTGCCCGTAATGCATAAAGCGTTGCCCTTTCCTTATCACTTTCACACATGAGCATACACTGTTTCCATTCTTCATCATTTTTAATATAAAAACTGCGAAACACCTGCTCCCTTTTGCTGGGACAATTTTTAAATACTTTCGAAAATAAATATGAAGCTTCTACATTTTTCCCCAATCGTTTTAAGCAACCCGCTTTGTGCCCTATCAACCACCATTTAATAATTCCTCCTACATCATCTACTTTGGGATCTAATTCATCGTATAATTCCAGAGCCATTTTAAATTCATTGGAATAATGAGCCAACCTAACGATCTGGTACATGTACCGTTGCCTTAGAAAATGATTTTTAGTCCTTAGTAATTGTCTTTTCCCTAATTCAATTAAATCAACGACTTGATCATCTATTATACCATCGTTCCCTTCTTCCCAAGTATCTCCACCAATAGCATAAGGCTCACATTGTTTGGCAAAATGTAAATATTCGAAAGTATCTGAACATTTATTGCTGAACAATTGTCGAACAAAATAATTATCCGACCAAGATTTGGGTACGTTCTGTTTATTTTTACAAGCTCTCTTTAGAATGGACAATTGGTTTTCGGTAGACGTATATATCAAAGCTTCTATGTCTTCCAAAGAAGCATCTTCGCAAGAAGCGATTTGCCATTCTTCTAAATTGGCTTGCCGCTGGCTTCCCCTTGCTTCCGTATCGGATAAATGGTATTCTGAGAAGGACAATAAATAAGGTGTCATTCCTTTTTTTTCCTGAATCACATCCAAACTCATGAAACGATATCCAGTATAGAAATCCTCATAGTAGCCTCCACAACTCCAAGACAATTCCAAAGGAATAAAAAATATAAAATTAATGATGATGAAACATCGAATTAATATTTTCCAATTGTTCATAATGAAATTGATTAATGATGATTGAATCCAAATGGTAATAAATAATTTCTTGAGGTGTAATATGGTTTTTCAAAACTGAGACAGTCTGTCCTAATAATTTAGAACCTACCGTTTCCAATCGCAATTGATCGCCCTTATAAAAAAAATAACCATTAAAGTACGTACTTTCTAAGACTTCCACAATATTTCCATTTATAGAATATTTTTCATTTCCTTCAAAAATAGAAACATCTACATTCCGAATTAATTTAATTAATTTATTTTCCCGATACAAAACACCCCAAGAAAATAAAGGCAATGCCAATTGTAATTTTTCTGGATAAGATCTAAGCCTTGATACATATTGCTTCACAACATCTACAGAGAGGATAGAATTCATTTCTTCAACGTTTTGTACATCACCTGTATTATAACACATCAATACAAAATGATCTACGGGGGGCACACCTGTTCTTTCCCAATATTTTATTTGATGCAAACGGATAGTGGTAGATATTTTTTTATTACATTTTTTTTTAAAGGTTTCTAAAAATCGAAAATAAGGTACTTGGGTATATCCCGACCAATCACAATCGAATTGGATCATTTTTATTTCTCTATCCGATAATTTCTGGTGTTTCTTCTGAATTAATTTAAAAATTTTATCTGCCAGATCATCAATTCCTGCTTCATCCAAACTCATAAAAACCCGATTGGTAATAAATATAGTCGGAATGAATTCCATATCATATTTTTTATCAGTTTGATTGGTAATTTTTCCTATTGCTTCGGGTTTTTCATTCACCATATCCACATCAAAATATCTGACATAAATCTTATGGGTAGAAAATTGTTCCAAGTAGTTCCATTCCTTTTGGGTTACATCAAAATATGATTGCCAATGATAAAAAGAAATATCAGGTCTTTGCTCTGGAATTGATTTTTTCTTTTGACAAGAAAAAATAAAAAAAATCAATACAAAAAAAATATGTTTCACATACAAATTCATATTATTCTACAAAGCCTTCTTTTATTAAATCATGTAAATGAATCACACCTTGATATTTATTATTTTCTTCCACGATTAATTGTGTGATATTATATTCATTCATTTTTTTTAGGGCTTCTGTTGCCATATTATTTTTAGAAATGGTTTTGGGTGAATGTGTCATAATATCAGTGGCTTTAAGATGCTTCCAATTTTCACTTTTTTCCAGCATCCGCCGCAAATCACCATCCGTTATTACTCCGATGGTTTTTTGTTTTTCATCCACCACCACAGTTATCCCCAAACGACCGGTTGTCATAGAAACGATGACATTCCGAATGGTATCATTTGGTTTGACACTCGGCTTATTATTCGTAGGGAAAATATCTTCCACCCGCATCAATAATCTTTTCCCCAACATGCCTGCCGGATGAATTTTAGAAAAATCATCCGCATTAAATCCTTTGCTCGACATCAGGCAAATCGCCAATGCATCCCCCATCACCAATTGGGCAGTTGTGCTTGAAGTAGGTACTAAATTTTCTGGATCTGCTTCTTTTATAATCGGTACATATAATAAATGGTGGGCTTTTTTTGCCAGATAGCTTTCCCGTTGACTGGTCATCGCTATTAAAATATTTCCTTTTCGTTGAAGAATAGGAATCAAGGTTTTAATTTCTTGCGTTTCCCCACTTTTGGAAATACAAATCACAATATCCTTTTCATCTATCATGCCCAAATCTCCATGAAGAGCATCTGAAGTATGAAGGAATAAAGATTTCGTGCCGGTAGAATTAAGCGTTGCCACTATCTTACGAGCCATCAAAGCACTCTTCCCCACCCCAGTGATAACCAAATGCCCTCTGGTTTCCAAAATACATTCGACTACCTGAACAAAATCCTCCCCCAACTGTTCTTGGATAAGGCGAAGGGAGTTTATTTCTGCCTCAAATGTTAAGGTTGCTATATTTAAAATTTTATGGTGTGTATTCACAGAAAATATGTTATTTTTGATTGCATTTAAAGATAAAAAAACCTAATAAATTACCTCCCTTCTGGATTTTTTCTTACTTTAATAGGACGAAATCCGAATAAAGAAATATGAGAACCGAATCGAAACAAGATAAATCTTTTACTTATCGTTAAAAAGGACATTTTTTCCTTGGATGAAAGGAAAGAATATGTACCCAACAAAAGTAATAAAGAAAAATTAATGGGAGCCATTACTCAAGACTTACAAGGTGCTTTAGCACAATACTTTGGATTTGATAATTTCAAAGGAAATCAGGAAGATATAATTACAAGTGTATTAGATGGGAACGATACTTTTGTTATCATGCCTACCGGTGGAGGGAAATCCCTCTGCTACCAATTGCCCGCCATGATGATGGATGGAACAGCCATTGTTGTTTCTCCTTTAATTGCCTTGATGAAGAATCAGGTAGATGCCATACGGGGCTATAGTGAAGATGATGATGTTGCCCACTTTCTTAACTCTTCTCTTTCGAAGACACAATCTCGGAAGGTAAAGGAAGATATTATGAGTGGTAAGACCAAGATTCTCTATGTCGCACCGGAAACGCTGACCAAGGAAGTCAATTTGGAATTTTTCAAGGGAGTCAATATTTCTTTGATTGCCATTGATGAGGCCCACTGTATCTCAGAATGGGGACATGATTTCCGTCCCGAATACCGGAAGATTCGGGAGATGATCAATTATATGGGTAAGGATATCCCAATCATGGCTTTGACTGCCACTGCCACGCCCAAAGTACAGCAGGACATCCTGAAGAACCTGAACATGGGAGACGAAAACATATTTATGTCTTCGTTCAATCGGGGTAACCTATACTATGAAATCCGCCCTAAGGGTAAGAAGGAGCATGTAGTAAAGCAAATGACCCAAATCATCAAGGGAATGGATGGGCAATCGGGCATCATTTATGTGCAAAGTAGGAAAGCGACAGAAGAACTGGCGAATATCCTTAAAGTGAACGGAGTGAATGCGGCTCCTTATCATGCCGGATTGGATGGTAAAACCCGAAGCCAAACCCAAGATGATTTTCTGATGGAACGCGTGGATGTAATTTGTGCTACCATTGCATTCGGAATGGGTATCGACAAACCGGATGTTCGATTTGTCATCCACTATGATATTCCTAAGAGTATTGAGAATTATTATCAGGAAACCGGTCGTGCTGGGCGTGATGGATTGGGTGGTAATTGTATTGCCTTCTATTCTCCGAAAGATATTCATAAACTAGAGAAATTTTTAAGAGACAAGCCCCTTTCCGAACGGGAAATGACATCTTTGCTCATGCAGGAAGTTATGGCTTACGCCGAAACGAATGCTTGTAGAAGGAAATTCCTCCTTCATTATTTTGGTGAAGAATATGATGATGGGCAATGCAATTCTTTGTGTGATAATTGCCGCCATCCCAAAGAGAAGGTCGAGGCAAAAGAAGAAATGGTTAAAGCTCTGCATGCTATTGATAGTTTGCGTGGACAATACAACAGCAAGGCTTTGGTCGGTTTTATGCTGGGGGCGAAAAACCAAGAAATCGGAACCATTAACCATGAATTGTCGGGTTGTGGAAAAGACAAGGATCTCACGTTCTGGAATACGATTTTCAGACATGCTCTATTAAATGGTTTCCTGAAAAAGAATATTGAAAAATATGGCATGCTGAGCTTGACCGAAAAAGGTGAGGCATTCCTAAAAAATCCCAAATCATTCCCTTTAGCTATCAATCATAATTTTGATAATATTGTAGATGAACCCAAAAGCTCGGGAAAAACGGCTGCTTTGGATCCAGCTCTATTCAAAATGTTGATAGCTCTTCGCCAAAAGGAGGCGATGAAGAAAAATGTTCCTCCTTATGTGGTGTTCAAGGAGAATTCATTGCAAGAAATGGCATCCACTTATCCTACATCAATGGATGAGATGGCCAACATAAGCGGTGTGAGTAAGGGTAAAGCTCTCAAATATGCACGTCCTTTTATCAATTTGATTGATGAGTATGTGGAAGAAAACGATATCCTAAAGCCTTCGGAATTCGTAATGAAGCAAGTGGCGAATAAATCAAAAACTAAAGTCGCCATTATACAAGGTATTGATCGCAAAGTTCCCCTTTATGATATCGCTTCTCAAAATGGATTGTCTATGGATGACCTTTTAGGAGAACTCGACATGATTGTGGATTCCGGAACCCGGGTCAATATCGATTATTACATTGAAGATAATGTGGACGAATATTCACAAGAAGATATTTTGGATTATTTTATGGAATCTGAAACGGATGACGTAGAAGTAGCATACAAGACCTTAGTAGAGGATGACATTAGTATTGATGAAATTAAATTAATGCGTATTAAATTCATGTCTGATAAGGCGAATTGATTTAGAGCTTGTATCAACATAAGCGGGATGGAAGAGTGTTCTTCCATCCCGCTTTTATATTGATCATAAATAATTCTGGGAATTATTCAGCCATTTTTATGATTTTGAAATGTTTGGATACCATATTATCAGAAATTAATCGAACAAAATAGTGGCCATTTCCTAAATCATTCAAATCGATCTGTACTTGGTTCAATCCTTCATCCAAGTCTAAGGAAATCGTTTTCACGATTCTACCGGATAAATCAATTACAATTAAATTAGCATTACCTTTTATTGGTGAATTATAATCTAAAGTAATTTGTTGATTTGAGAATGGATTGGGATATAAATTAATGATACTTATATCAGAATTACACTTTGATTTTACCAAAATTGCATCTGAGAATTCATAATTACCATCGAAATCGACTTGTCTCAATTTATAAAAATAGGCCGCATGAGATAAATCCGTATCTTCAAAAGAATATATATTTTCTTCTGCCGTAGTGCCCTGCCCATCTACGACTCCAATAGATTCAAAAGAATTTCCATCTGAACTTCTAAGTATTTCGAAATGGCTATTATTTTCTTCCGAAGCCGTTTTCCAACGAAGTGTGTTGATACAATCTGCAGAGCCTCCTTGGAAATATGTCAATTCTACAGGTAATGTGAAATCATAGAAACCGGCATCAAAATCCAATCTGTTTTCGAAACGGAATTCTGCATTAGGAATATATAATCCCATAGCAAAGAGACCCGCACCACCTGCATTATCCATCCAATATTGCTCTGAATTATTTTCGAAGATATCACTATCTAATAAATCTCCGGCTGCCGGCGCATCTGTAATGGTCATTGTAATATTAGACATAGATGTTTCTTCCGGATTCATATCCAAGAACATGGCATCCCATTTACCTGCATTTAGATGGTCTAATATATCCCTGATTTCCTTAACAGATAACACCATGGTAAACTCACCATTCTTATCGGTTTGTACTTCTTTATATTTAGTATTGCTATCTCCCATCAATTCACCATACAAAGTAATGAGTACACCTTCTACACCTTCTTCCCAATTATCTTGGATACCATCGTGGGTGTGATCATTCCATACAAAGCCAGTAATGGTCATGGAACCATCTACGAAGCCGGCATCATAATCCAATCGAGCACCTGGTAAAACAAGGCCATCCGGAATTATTTTATATCCATATGAATCCGCATAATCCAAGGCTCTAGATACATCACTATCTAAATTATCATCACCCATATCCAAAGTGGTCAACAAGAAATTATCATCCGCATTCAATGCTGATATTTCCCAATGCTTATTCGGATCTGATTCTACATCCAATGCATCACCATTTTTCACCAAGAATTCATACTCATAGCCTCCTCCAGAAGTAGAACCGATGGTTTGTGAATCATAAACTGTTGGTACACCATTATCCACCAATCTCAATTCGATAAGAACTTCTTCAGAAATGGGTTCAAGCAAATCTTGCATACCATTTCCATTATCAATCCATGCCAAACCTGTTATCAGGATATCATTTTCAACCACACCCGCATCAACATCTCTATACCCTCCTTGTACTACATCTCCGATAGGAATAGTATACCCATACATCGGTTTGCCTCCATCATAAGCTGTGGTTAAAGCAATATCAGAATCGACTGCATCATCAGAAAGTGCATCTTGTAATGTAGGCGCCCATTCTTCGCCAAAATCGAATCTTACGAACAATCCAATCACATCTGGATCTGCAAGTATGTTGTTGGCCAATTGATCTTCTCTAATATAGAATAAGTACATTCCATTCTCGTCTGTTGCCATTGCATCATAGTTTTGAATGGTCATATCACTCATCACCAATTCTAGGAATACTTTTCTACCATCCAAACCTGGCTCATCTGCATCTTGGATACCATTTTTATTTAGGTCATTCCAAACAAAATCGAATATGGCATATCCAGAATCGAATTTGAATCCAGCATCAATATCGATGATTCCCCCCTGTACCAAATCGGACTTAGGCACCATATAACCAAAGGTACTACCCGGACCATAAGCACCATCATCAAAATAAGTATCTTGCATATCGTTATCCAATGCTTCGTCGCTACCCGCGTCTGTAAGTGTAGATGTTAAACCTACTGCTGGCGGTGGTGGTGGCGGTCCCATAGAGATAACAGATACGAATAAATCTTCATTGGGTGAAGTAGCCAAAGCATCAACATCACCACCATCTACAGTAATTGAATAATTTCCATCTCCGGTTGTAGATGTATTATTTATATTTCCTGCTAAATACACATCTCCAGTTCCCAAATCTGTTTCAATGACCCAAGTAGTAACGTCATAATTGGGCACCCCAGGTTCGCCTGCGTCTTGGATGCCATCTTGGTTCAAATCCAACCAAACCTGATCGTGTATTAACAAATCTTGTGTATAGAATCCAGCATCTATATCATAGTTTTCTCCAGGCTGGACTTCTAGGATGTATTGAGCATCTCCTGCGGAGAAGAGTCCTGCTTCGTAATCGCTATCCAGTGCTGGATCTGTTCCTTGGCTTCTTGTTACAGGCATTAAGTTCAAGCCTAGGGCATTTGTGTTATAATCAAACTCCAT
>JAHDDR010000180.1 GCA_020629255.1 Saprospiraceae bacterium
TGTCTCATGATTTTAAATTTTGGTTTAAAAATAAATGAAGTAGAAATAACACTTAATTATTGGGAGGTATTTTGGGGTATGATAGGGCATAAGGATCTATGTTAGAATTTTGAAAAATTCTAAGAACTTAAAAATTATTGGAGGAATAAAATTCTAGAGCAAAAAATAAATTGTAATTAAATTCTTCCTTTGCCCTAGAATCTTAATGTTGAAAAATCCTAATTTACTTTTTCTAGTCTCCAGAGTTGGCCAGAAACATTTTGGCATTTGTCCATAAAGGCAGCGCCTCCTTTGTAGGATGAACCGGCTTGGTTTCCTTCAAGACATTCTCCATCTCCTCTAAATTGAGTTTTTAGTCTGTAGTATCCGTTGCCGGCAGGTTCAATTTTCCAAAGTTGCCCGGAAACATTTTTACATTTGTCCATGAAAGCGGCACCTCCTTTTACTTTTGAATCGGCTTGGTTACATTCTAAACATTCATTTTCTCCTCTGAATTGAGTTTTTAGCTTGTAGTAACCGTTGCCTGCGGGAACGATTTTCCAAATTTGTCCGGAAACATTTTGCTTTTTATCCATAAAAGCAGCACCATCTTTTACTTCAGAATCAGCTTGGTTGCCTTCTAGGCATTCTGCTTCACCTCTAAACATGGTGTATAAACGGTATTTACCATTAAACTCTTGTTGGGCATAAGTATTTGTTGTTGAAAAAACGAGGGCTAATAAAAGAATTAGATACATTGAGTGTCTCATAATTAATATTTTTAAAATGTTAGAAATTAAAAAAATAATCATCATGTTTAAGTAGTGGGTTAATACTTTAGACAACTTAATTCTATCTAGATATTTTTCATTTGGCCTGTTGTAAAAGTATGATTCAAATATACATTCAATCTTAGTTATTTAACTGATAATGTTCTGAACGGTAGGATTTATGTTCTGAATGGTAGAAATTATTTTTTCCAAATAAGTAAGCACATCTTTTTTTCTGGCTCTACTAACCATTATTGCTTTTTTTGCCACGTAAATAAAATTCTTGTCCCAATAATCAATGTGTTCTGTATTCACAATAAAACTTCTGTGGGTTTGTATGAATTCTTTTTGTGGTAATTTTTTTAGCATTTCCGATAAACTGGATCGAATGATTATAGGTTCTCTTTTTTGAGAAGTATGCACCTTTACATAAACATGCTCTGCTTCTAAAAATAAAATCTTATTCATAGATACTCTAAAATTTTTATGTCCATCGTTTAATAAAATACTTTCTTCATCTTTATTTAGGCCATAATGATTATGCATAGCAATTTCTATGGTCGTAAAAAGAGTTTCTTTTTGTATGGGTTTGGATAAATAACCTTTCGGGAAAGTTTCTTTCGCATGGTCCAAACTATTTTTATCCAGTTGGGAACTTAAATAAATAAATTTTGTATTCGACATTTTACTGCGAATATAATGTGCTACATCAATACCCGTTTTCTCCCCATTTAATCTGATGTCCAATAAAGCTAAATCGGGTTGGTGTTTTTCTAGGTAATTTTGGGCTTCTTCAAAATTTATAGCCATGCCAACAATCGTATGCCCTTGTTTTTCTAAATACCTTTTGAGTGTGTCTGCAATAAGTACTTCATCTTCGACGATTAAAATTCTGTGTGGTTTCATTTTTGATTTTTTGTTTTAAAAAATATTTGGAAAGCGGCTCCTTTTTCGTTGTAACTTTCTAAGGAGCCTTGGAGTTGTCTACACATACTGTTCAATAAATATGAACCGAGTCCGCCTTCTCTTTTTTGTAATTCTTCGTTGGGAAACCCGGGACCATTATCTTTATAGAAAAGGCAATAACCGGAAGCCAATTCTTTTAATTGGATCGAAATGTTGAGTTCTTGTTCTGGTAGAGTAGCATATTTAAAACTATTGGTCAGCAGTTCGTTGAGGATAATGCCCAATGGCATGAGCGTTTCCAGATTAAAACTGTATGTATTGAGATCGAGATCGAAATTAGCTTTTTGTTGAGATATGGAATTGAAATAATCACAAAGTACTTGGGTGTATTTACTAAATTCTATTTGTGCAATTCCCTGTTGTAAATAAAGAATTTCATGAATGGCAGCCATGCTGAATATTCTATTCGACATACTTTCAAGACTTTTTCGAGCATCCATGTCTTGTAGTTCTTCTTCTTGTAGCTCTATCAAACTGATGATGACTTGCAAATTATTTTTTACCCGATGATGGATTTCTCCTTGTAATAAAATTTGCTCGTTCAGCGCTTCGGATAATTCCTTATTTGTTTTTTGTATGATTTGATTCTGTTCTTCGGATTTCTTTTTTGATTTTTTTAATTGAAGAAAATAAAAGGCTAAAATGAATAAAAATAAAAGGCTCATACCCATAATAACCCAAAGCCATAATTGATTGGTTTTTGCACTATTTAATTGTTTGAGTTGTTGTTTGAGTTGTATTTCCTTCTTGATGTCATTATACCTTTCTTCAATCTCGACAACTTTTTCATGATTGGTGTTTTCTACATAATCTACTTCTACACCATAACCTTTATTGATGTAATACCAAGCAGAATCGCTTTCTTCGAGTTTCCAGAAAATATTAGCTCTGTGTTTGTATCCTTCATAAAACATCCATAATTCCTCGTTGCCCTGTTTTAATGCTTTGGAAGCAGCCATTAATGAAGAATCATTATAGGTCAAGGCTAAATCGAATTGCTCATTTTTATAATGCAGTTTTGATAAATTAAACATGATAGCTCCATATCCGGAATAGTCTTTTATTTTATACCAAACCTGCCCAGCTTTTATGAAATGTTCTGTTGCTTCTTTGTAGGATTTTTTACTGAGAATCATCCCCAAAAGCAAATGGCCTACGGCTTCTTCTTCCTCTAAACGACTATAAAGAGGGGCTAGTTGCACAACCTCTTTGGCATAAAATAAAGCGGAATCTATATCTCCATGGAGTCTATGATAAGATGATTTTCGAATGGCATAACGGGGATAAATGGAATCCAAGTAAAAATCATGGATGGTGCTTCTGGCTTTCTCGAGGTATTTTTTACAATTCTCCCATCGGCTGATTTTTTCGTGTAGTCGAGCAAGGGAGAGGGCGGCATTGGAATAGACGCTCCAATTTTCCTGTGCTTGACTCAAATCAAGGATGTATAATAGTTTTTGAATGGCAATTTCATCTTGGTGATCTTTTTCTAAGGCTTCTGCCTGACGGAGCTGAACCTCGAGGCCAAAAGAACTGTTGAGCTCGTTCATGGCGGTCAGATCTAGAATGATATCCGAAAGTACAATATTGGCACTATCGTTATGGAACGATTTCAGATATCCCTTTGCCGTTTCAAACTTATGAACCAAAGTAGGTTCTACAAATAGAGCTTTCGAAGCATGGGAATGCTTCGCTGTTAAGATGAACCAACCTACTAATAATAGAGAATATGTGGTCTTTCTCTTCATTTGATTATTTTTAGACTTATAGGATTAGAGGTAGAAATGCGCAAGAGGCAGATCTATTTCTAATAGAAAAGTAGTTTAAGCCAGAAATCTTATGGTTGTAGGTCTTTGATTACTCTTTAGGTCTGTAATCTAGTGTAAAGTTATGATGGGTGAAGTGTTATTTTTTGTTGAAATCAGACATATTTTTGTTGAAATCGGACATTTTTAGCCTATTTATGGGTGAAATGAAGCGGAAATGCCCTTAATCCTAAAGTTGAACTTAGATAAATGCAATTTAAAATATGAAAAGCTTTTTGCCAAAAAAATAAGGAAAATTCCAAATAAAAAAGCCATTCCGATACTACCCGGAATGGCTTTTCAAATAAAACGGGATTATGTTTTATATCGTAATCTTCTTGAAGATAATTTCTTGGGTGGCCTTATTTTGAATTTGGATGTAAAAACCATCTGTCGGAGTTTCTCCTAAGAAAATGGTGTTGTCTCCCATTTTCAAATTTGTAGATTCGACTAATTCCTGTCCATTTATATCTATGATACTAGCTTCGAACTCTCCGGCTTCTTCGATATTGATTTGGATGAATTCTCCATTTGACTCCGGAATAATTTCGAAGTTATCTTTTTGTACTGATGCCTCAGTCTTAGGGAGAATGTTCATGCATTGAACATGATATCCAGCGGCATTGCTAACGGTAAGGCACACAGTTTGTATTGTTGCTGTTTGGAAAATATGGCTTGGATTTTTTTCCGTAGAGATATTGCCATCGCCAAAATCCCAGAACCAAGCTGCCGATTCGTTGGTAGATAAGGAGGTGAAGGTCATTTCGCCGGGAGTAGCACCTTCTATGTAAGAAAAAGAAGATGTAGGGGCTACATCATAGTTGGGAATTAATTCTGTGTCTTCAGAAATAAGGGCGAAAGCCAATAGGTCTGTATCTTCTCCAATATTGGTTTGGGCAAAAATGGATGTGAGGGAAAAGATGGATAAACAAAGAGTAAATAAGTTTTTCATATCAATTTTTGATTAAGCGACTGCAAAGGTAGTAATAATTTTTTAAATTACGTAATCGACAAAGGCTTAACTACTTGATTGAAGGGGGCTTGTAAGCTTCAAGGGTGGTAAATCAGATTTCTTCTTCTATGAGGTAATTGTTCCTATCAGCAGAATTTCGGGTGATGAGTTCTCCGAGGAATCCGGCGAGGAATAATTGGGTTCCTACAATGAGGGTTGTTATTCCAAGGAAGAAAAGAGGTCTGTCGGTGGCTCCAAACCCTCCTAAAACCATCTTATCTATCACAAAGTAGAGGAGAATAATAAATCCGACGAGAAACATCAGTACACCCAATAATCCAAAAAAATGCATGGGGCTTTTCCCAAACCTACTCATGAAATAAATGGTCATGAGGTCAAGGAAACCATTCACGAAGCGTTTCCATCCTCCAAATTTCGTAGTGCCGTATTTCCGGGCTTGGTGCTGTACTATTTTTTCACCGATTTTGTGGAATCCGGCAGCTTTGGCTATGACCGGAATATAACGGTGCATTTCTCCATATACTTCAATACTTTTGACAACATTTCTTTTGTAAGCTTTCAGCCCACAGTTAAAATCATGGAGGTTGTCGATGCCACTTACTTTTCTAGTTGCCCAATTGAATAATTTGGTCGGGATGGTTTTGCTTAAGGGATCAAAGCGTTTCTTTTTCCATCCGGAAACAAGGTCGAAACCATCTTGTTGGATCATCCGATAAAGTTCTGGAATTTCATCGGGGTTGTCTTGCAAGTCGGCATCCATAGTGATGACCACTTTTCCCTTAGATGTTCCAAAGCCTACGTGTAAAGCTCCTGATTTTCCGTAATTCCTTCGGAATTTGATTCCCTTTACACAAGGATTTTTACGGTGCAATTGTTGAATGATTTCCCAAGAACGATCCCGGCTACCATCATCTATCATGATGATTTCGTAAGTGAAATGATTTTCGGTCATTACACGACGAATCCATGCTTCCAATTCAGGGAGCGACTCTTCTTCATTCAATAAGGGAACGACTACGCTTATGTCCAAGAGTTCAGCCATAAGCCAAAAGTAATAATTTGAAAGTAATGATGCTTGGATTCTGTGTTTTCATGTATAATTTTTTTGGGAAGGGTTCTATTAGAGCTACCTTTTTACGATGGCAGCAACAAGGAGGCTCAATAAAAAACCTCCCATGAGGCGAAAAGGAATGCCTGTAATGACATCCCAGAAGCTAACTTTGTGATCGTCGGCTTCCCAAGCTTTTTTCATCGCTTCATAGATGTCTTCATCTATGAATTGCTGCTCCAATTGCCAGTTGATGAGTTCCAATGCAGATTGTTTTTGGAGAGCGATGAGTTCTGCATCAAAATTGAATAAAACATAATACACGATAAAATATATAATTGCCCCAATAATAAAGGTGAGGAATGCTTCCCGCAAGGCTCCTTTGAAATCAAGCAGACCTCCATTTTGGCTTCTGACAATCAATCCGGCACATATCATGAAAATAATATGGATGATATAGATGCTAAAATAGAAAGCAGGAGTTATGATCCATTCCTTTATGCCAAAATAAACGCCGAGGTGGTAAAGGATAATGACCACCCCGGAGAATAAACCATATTTTATAGCGATATTATTATTTGATGTTTTTTCCATATTATGCTGTTGCTTCCTTTTGTCCGATAGCTGCAGCAAGCAATGAAAGGAGAGCTCCTCCGAAAATAGTACCTATTCCTGTCATTAATGCAAAGAAAAAGGGGCGGTACATAAAGTTATAAATACTCATAGTCATTTCTAATTGGTCGTCGGATTGCCCCGATTCTGACAACATTTCTTCCATTGTCTCCAACATGTTAGGAAGGAAATCGGAGGCAATGAATTGGTAAAAAATAAAAAGGAATATCGTAACAAAAAGGGCTTTGAACAAAACAGAGAAAAAGGCGACTTTGAATCCTTTTCCAAACGTGATGAATCCTCCTAATTGATCTCTATAAGATTTGATGGCTAAGAAATAAATCATGGTATAGAGAATGTAACCGATAACGGCAATACTCATGGATTTTACGATTTTTCCCATATTGAAACCGCCTTCCATTTGTGCAGCAGGATCCATGAACCCAAGTAAATAAGAGCCCATAGTGAGAATAATAGTTGCAAATGCTCCGATTAATCCATATTTAAAAGCAGTGGGCCAAGGGCTAACATATTGAGGTTCATAGTTGGGTGAGTCCAGTACCGATTTTTCCATTTTATTTTGGATTTTAAACTTTTGAAAAATAAAAAAAGAATATCATTCTTTTTCAACTCAAAGATTAAAATAATTTTCCAATTGAAAATATAAATTTGCTAAAACTGATGATTTGTAGGACAGAAATGAAAAAATAAAGGATAAAAAAAGCCCACCAGAATTCTGGTGGGCTTTTTTTAAGTTGGTAAATTGAAATTTATTTTTTCAATAAATCCCGGATCTCCGATAGCAAATCTATGTCGGAAGGACCTGCAGGTGCTGCTGGTGCAGGTGGGTTGGCTTTGTTATAAGCTTTCACCATCATGAATAAAACAAATCCTACAGTAATCAAACTGATAATGGTATTGATCCAGGCACCATAGCGAATGGCATTTTCGGCTTTATAACCCTCGGCACCTTCTGTACCTACAGCTTCAGAAAGAATAACTTTCATACTAGAGAAATCCATTCCTCCAGCAAAATGCCCAACAACCGGCATAACAACATCGTTGACAAACCCGTTAACAACGGCACCAATGGCACCCGCCAAAATTACGGCAACGGCAAATTCTACAACATTGCCAGTCATAATAAAATCCTTAAATTCTTTAAGCATGGTTTACGTTTTAAATTGATTTACAAAATGAATTAATGATTCTAATTTTAAGACATTATATTGCAGGTATGGTCACTTTAAATCATAAAAAGGGGCGAAGATTTTCTCTTCGCCCCTTTTGAGAGTTATGTGCTAAACGTTATTTAGGCCTTGGGTTGGGCAACTTTCTTTTTCCCTTTCGTTTGCATCGCTTTTTTAAATGCTTTATAAGCATTTACCACACCACCGGTTTTGCAAAGTTCTGTAAATTTCACAGACTCAGAAGATCCTGGAATATTGGCTTTCTCTTTTATAGGAACCACAGTCTCCAAAAGAATGGATTTTACTTGAGCTGCAGTTAATTGAGGGAAGTAAGAACGGATTAAAGCTGCAACACCGGCACAAACCGGACTCGCCATAGATGTACCACTAAAAGAGGCATAAGCATTTTCTTGAGGGATGGTAGAATAAATATCTACACCCGGAGAAAATAAATCCACATTATTTTTACCATAATTGGAAAAAGTGGCGGTCATGTCTTTTCCTTTTTTCCAAGAAAGGGCGCCTACAGAAATCCAATTAGCTGCGTAATTCTTTTTCTTGATTAATTTTTTCTTGGTGTACTTATCGTGAGGAAAATTGTTCTTTTCATCATTATTCTGAGCAGCATTTCCGGCAGCGTGAACGAGTAGGACATCATTTTTACAAGCGTATCGAACAGCAGCATCTACGGCTTCTTTATCCCAGCTATAACCCTTCCCGAAACTCATATTGATGATGGATGCCCCATTATCTACAGCATAACGAATGGCATTGGCGACATCCTTGTCGTGCTCATCACCATCGGGTACGGCTCTAAGCGACATGATTTTTACGTTAGTAGCTACACCATCCATTCCGACACCATTGTTACGAACGGCTGCAATAATTCCAGCAACGTGGGTGCCATGACCGGCATCCGGTCCTTCGACATCATTATTGCCATAACCGATTTCGTAAGAATTGCTATAATCATCTTTAACGATGTCAGCTCTTGGGTTCCAATCTGGATTATACATATATCCCGATTGTCCTTGGAAATATGCTTTAGCTTCTTCTAATTGGACCTTCAATTCTTTTTCTACTTCAGGCATGGTGATTCCTTCATCTAAAGCTCCTTGAAGAATTCTAACTGCAATCGCTTTGTTTTGATCCATCCCCGGATCTATACCATCTATTAAGTCTTGTGTGATTTCTTCATCACCTACCATTTCCTTAGCCGCTTCCAAAGCACCCAAATATAGAGTTTCGGTCATTTCGAATTGAGCTAATTGTGCTTTAGCATCATTATTGTGCTTTTCAACTTCTTCCTTGCATTCTTTATAGAGGTCGTATTCTTTTTTCTCTTTTTTGGAGAGGGAGGATGGATCTTGTAAATTCTTGAATTTTTTTCTATAATGGGCATAAAGACGAGTAACCTCTAGTGTTTCCTCATTCACATTTCTACCATCTTTACCTCCTAAGAAATTCCATCCATGGATATCATCCACATATCCATTTTTATCATCATCGATACCATTGTCAGGGATTTCATTTTGATTGACCCAAATTTGCCCTTGTAAATCTTCATGTTCTATATCTACACCAGAATCTATAACAGCAACGACAACAGTAGTCGAGGTACGTCCTTTTGTTAATTCTTGATAGACTTTTTCTGTACTAACCCCTCTAACCCCATCTTGTGCATTATCTTTATTGAACCAATTTTCGGGTGCTTGTGCAAATAAAAATACTACAGAGCAAGAGAGTAATAAAGAGAGACTGATTTTAAGTGATAAAACCTTCATTGTAATTTATTAATAGTTAAA
>JAHDDR010000181.1 GCA_020629255.1 Saprospiraceae bacterium
AGAAAAGCAATAATAGTGACCTCTCCCAATGGCGGAGAAGATTGGGCTTTTGGAAATACGTACCCCATCACTTGGTCAAGCGATGGTGCTTCTTCTAATTATTTTGTAATTGATTACTCCCTTGACAATGGCTCTTCATGGACAAATATTGTCAATGGGGATTTCTTTTCGAGCAATATTTACAACTGGCAAGTACCCAATACCGCCTCTACAGCTTGTCTCATTAGAATTTCTGATTTCAATGAATCCTGTAGACAAGATATTTCTGATGCGACCTTTACCATTTCTGCCAATGCTCCCCTATTAGTTTATCCGAATGGTGGAGAGCTCCTTACACCAGATTGTGATTATACCCTTCTTTGGGATCCTAGTACTTTTAATGGTGATGTTACTTTGAGTTATTCCACCGATAATGGTGCTTCTTGGACTTGGATTGGTTCTAATATCTCCAATAACGGATCTTATGATTGGACCAATGTTCCTGGCATAGCCACCAATGCAGCATTAATAAGAATAAGAGAAACCGGAAATAGTTCCATAGTCGATATAAGCGATGCTCCTTTTTCTATAGAAACCGAGGCGATTATATTTACCTATCCCAATAATGGAGAAGATTTCAATGTTGGGGAAACCATCAATCTCACATGGAATGCCAGTCCTTATGTTTCAGGAACATATAATATTACTTATACAGATGAGGATCCGATTGTTCAAACATATACATTAGCTACAAATTATACAGGAAATTCCTATTCTTGGAATATTCCCCTTAATGCAACGATATCTGGTAAATATTCATTCCGAATTGAAGATACCAACAACTCCTGCTTCATTGATTACACTGATTCCTATGTCAACATAGGCGAGGAACCCACCATTATATCACCCAATGGAGGAGAAGTATTTAAGGCCTCTTGTGAAAATGAAATCACTTGGAACCCCAGCGGTTATAAGGGTTCGGTGAAAATCGAATATTCAATTAACAATGGTCAAAGCTGGGTCTTGATCGATGCTGCGGCAAATAATAACGGAAGCTATACCTGGAGTGGTTTAGATGAGACATCAATATCTAATATGGCTTTAGTAAAAATATCAAGCAACCATCCGGATTACCCACATAGATATGCTATTAGTAATACAGCATTTACCATAGAACCCGCCATTACTATTATATCTCCGAATGGAGGTGAACAATTTTATAGCTGCGATGAGGCAACTGTTACTTGGACAAAAGTCCCAGGCTGTTTTAATAATTTTTATGTATACTACTCGATTAACAATGGAACGACGTGGACTTATGTTAGCAATTCCGCTCAGAGTGACAACAATACTACGGTTCAGAGTTTCACTTGGCAATTGCCTCATGATATCAGTTCTGAAAACATGCTTTTTCAGATCGCTGGAACAGGTGACATACCTTCTTTCACCGATGATAGTGATGCCCCATTTAGCCTTCAAACCAATAACGATATCACCATTACCTATCCATCAGGTGGGGAATCTTTCGCTATGGGACAAACGGTTACTATTACTTGGGATAACCTGCCTAATGTTTCTGGCGTATATACGGTTCAGTACAAGAAATCTCCCGCTACTTCCAACTGGACAACTATAGCTGGAAATGTAACCGGAAATTCACAAACCTGGGTGACACCAGAGGACCCGGGCCAATATTATAGAATAAAGGTTTATGATGAAAATGACGAATGTAGACAGGATATAAGCAACGGTTATATTACAATAGAAGAAGCCCCCCCTTTGTTACTTGCTCCAAACGGAGGGGAATCTTATTATGTAGGCGAGGACATTCCCATTCAATGGGACATGAATACTTTTGACAACTATGTGGTACTTGATTA
Organism: Saprospiraceae bacterium; assembly: GCA_020629255.1. Lineage (GTDB taxonomy): Bacteria > Bacteroidota > Bacteroidia > Chitinophagales > Saprospiraceae > JAHDCE01. Next base: position 1,860 of record JAHDDR010000181.1, read on the forward strand.
TTCTAAAGATGGAGGAGCCAACTGGATTTCGATTACTACATTAGCCATTAATGATGGTAGTTACACATGGGAAGCACCGAACAATCCATCTTCAAACTGTTTGGTAAGAGTCAGTGATTATAATGATTTAAGTCGAGATGATGTCAGTGATGCCCCATTTACTATTCAACCTGCAGTTACTATTCTCGCTCCCAATGGAGGCTCCAGCTCTGTTTTAGGTGGATGCACCGTCACATCTATTGCCATAGATAGGTCTCCGGCATACAACCAATTTAGAGTTGAATATTCTGTAGATAACGGCAACAATTGGATTTTGATAACCAATTCTTGGAGCCCAGTCGGCAACCCAGTGGCCTATAATTGGGATATTCCGAATATAGCATCCGACCAATGCCTTGTACGAGTCTTTCCAATAGGGCTTGTTTCTTATAATGACAAAAGTGATGATACCTTTACCATAGAAAAAGCCATTCAAGTTATCCAACCCAGCCAGGGAGGTCTTTTAGAAGCAGGTAGCACTTATGATATCACTTGGGCTTCGAATGGTAGCTCCAATATTTATAATATCTATTATTCCACTGATAATGGAATTACTTGGAATGATATTGTCATCGGATATAATACATCCGGCAATAGTTATAGTTGGTTGGTACCCAATGTAACCAGTTCTAATTGCTTGATAAGGATTGAGGATAATTTAGACACTTGTAAGCAAGACGAAAGTGATCAATTGTTCAGCATTAACAATACGGCTACTCCCATTACATTACTAGCCCCCAATGGTGGTGAAATTTTAGATGGAGGGTGTTCAAATTATCTCATCGACTGGTCCGAATCCATGAACTGGGGTTCTTACGACATCCATTATTCAACGGATTTAGGTATCAGTTGGACAACTATCGTATCGGGTTATCCTACAAGTTCATCTAATTATGATTGGGCCGTACCCAATATCAATGAAGATGAAGTTCTGATTCGAATAAATGCAACAGGAACATCTTATATAGATGTTAGTGACCAAAGTTTTGCCATCAATGAAGCCATTCCTTTATCGGTCAACCCATCATCAGATAGCATAGATATAGGTAGTTCCGTACAATTCATGGCATCCGGAGGTTCGGGCAGCTATTTATGGTCTCCTTCAATAGGTTTGAGCAATCCTAACATCTCCAACCCTATTGCTGCTCCTACTGAAACTACACTCTATACGGTTACATCTGTAAACGGTTCCTGTATCTATCAAGAAACGGTGTTAATAACGGTATTTGGAAATAATCTTTTTGTAGATCATACAGCGACCGGAGCTAATGATGGCTCTTCTTGGACAGATGCTTTCACCGATTTGCAAAGTGCTATTGCCATCGGTGAGAATCATCAGATTCATATTGCTAAAGGAACCTATAAACCCACTTCAGGAACGACAAGGGGTTCGACTTTTGATTTGAAAACAAACATGACTTTATTAGGGGGGTATCCTAATGGAGGAGGAATAAGGGATTATGATGCTAACGAAACCATTTTATCCGGTAATGTAGATGGTGTTGCTTCTACTGATGGAAATTCTTATCATGTAGTAAGCATCAAAAATGTAAATAATGTACTATTGGATGGATTAACCATTAGAGATGGGAATGCTAATGATGAAAATTCTTTTGGCCGTGCCAGAGGTGGAGGTGTTTTCGTCAATGGTTCTACCGTTACCATCAAAAATTGTGAAATCAAATGGAACAGAGCCATCTTTGGTGGAGGAATGTTTGCCACACTTTCACCGAATGTTACTTTTGAATCGTGTATCATTAAAAAGAACACAGCCGGAAATGGTAGTGCATTGTATCATAGTAATGAAACCAATATGTACATCCATTCTTCTAGAATTATTGATAACAATTCAACCATAAGGTGTGCCATCGAAGTGAATAATTCATTGTATACCCAAATTGAAAATTCTGTTATTGCTAATAATGCTTCGACCAATGCGAATGCAATAGCTTTTATCGCCACGAATAGACCTCAGACTTGTGATATTTATAATAGTACGATTTTAGGAGAAACAAAAAATAAGAATCTGATTTCAATGCAGATTGGATATAATGATGAATTAGGATTGAATTTCTATAATTCGATCATTGCCCATCAGGATCTTACCTTCGATAAGGCCTTCATTGCATACAATAATAATATTCTGAATCTAAATACAGAGAATTGTTATATACAAGGATCTTCTGTTATCGGTAATAGTATAAATAATATTTATTCTGCGACAGCAGGAGATTTATTATTGAATACAGACTATTCATTGGATCATTGTTCGCCGGCAGTGAATATGGGAAATAATGCAAATGCATCGCAATTAACAAGTGATATTGATGGAAACTCAAGGATTGTTGGTATTGTAGATATAGGAGCCTACGAGGCTCAAACTACTTGCCCGACCTCAAGAGAACATTCTAACACCGTCCTTGAAACCGAAAGCAGTGTCGTCATTTTCCCGAATCCCGTAAAGAAAACACTTTCCATAAAAACGGAGTTGGAAGAACTTGAAATTTTCATCTTTGATATCTTAGGAAAAGAACGAGGACATACGAATTCTACAGAAGTGGACATGTCAACTTTCCCTTCAGGAATATATCATATCAGTATTTATTCCCAAGACAAATTGATTTCGATAGAAAAAATAATAAAACAATAGATGTTATCTAACGCTCTACTTAATAAAAAAGTAGAGCGTTTTTCTTACTACCCTACTTAAATTAAATCATTATTCATCCACCCAATCATCTTTGGGAACGGCTCCGTATTCTTCTATGAAGACGTTGTCATAAAAGTCGGCTTTCTTGAATAGGTTCATGAATAATTCCCGACCCGTTTGTTCATTGAGATAGCGATCGTAAATAAACAAAGAAAGTACAATGTCTTTGCTATTCGCTGGAATACTTAAACTCAAACCTTCCAATTCTAGATTTTGTTGGAGCATATATTCATAAATAGGTGCTATATTTTGTTTGGGTAATTGACAGAGATATGCATCCCCGAAAATCATCCCTTCTTTTTCACTATATAACAATTTGATATCCGCACTCCCTTCTTTTACCATCCAGTGGTGAGGCCCCATCCGGCTTAACTTCACATCGTGCCCCAGGAGATTAATAAAACTTTCTATGGTTTGTGAAATACCCGTTGGCTGGTATTCTTCTATTTGCGAAGGCAATTGGATACGGCTTCCACAAAATGGGCAATATCCTTTTTTTCCTTCTGTATCATCTTTTACTAGATTGGAACAAGAAAAACATTTGGCAGCTGTTGCATTCCCTAGCTGATGGTATTCCCGGATGGCTTCCCTAAGATAGGAAACGGGCAAGGAAAATCCGACATTGTTCCCATCCTTGACAATAAAATTATTAATACCAATAATTTCGCCTTTTTCATTTAACAACGGCCCTCCACTATTTCCCGGGTTGAGGGCAGCATCGTGCTGTATGAAATCGATGTCATGTTCTGTATGTTTGGTATTGGATATAATTCCTTGTGTTGCTGAATATTCATAACCAAAGGGATGCCCAACGGCTACTACACAATCTCCTTGTTTCAAACCTTCATCTTCTGGACAAAGTTCTGCCATTCGGAGCTGGCTCCCCAACTCTCCTTTACATTCCAAAAAAGCTAAATCATGCCGGGCATCTACAAAAAGCACTCTAGACGTTTGCTTCTTGAACTGTCTTCCATCCAAGGTCACTTCCTTATTGTCACGTACTACATGTTCGTTGGTAATGATGATGTTTTCTTTTTTCAAATAGAAGCCCGTTCCCACGTTATATGGTGTCCCAATCTGAACCACAACATCCCTGAATTTATCTATGACTTCTTTCATTTTCAAGATGGCTTTTTTTTAGTGCAACGGAATTACATCCATCCCTTTCATCATTATTAAAAAAGAACGGGCAAATTCATGCTTGGAATCATATACTAGGAGTGTAGTGTCGGCATTTAATCCTTCGTATTTATTTTTGTTGGATTTAATAATATTGGAAATTTCTTTTTTAATAGCTGATTTATTGAATTTATCATCTTGATAAAATTCATGCTCGAATCCTAATTTATTAAAATATTCGGATTCTAATATTTCATAATAAAGATGCAATAGTTCTCTATCCGGACGAGGAACCGCCCAATAGAACAAACTATATCCTACAATATAACCAGAAATGGCCAGAGCAACTTCGTAATGTTTATTTCGTGCATACCAATCATACTCCTTGATGACTTCATCTATAAAGCCTGTAAATTTTTCATGGTTCACGACTTGTGTCAAACCGAAGGTACTTAACGTACCATACATTTCTGCCGAAAATTTTGTTTTAGAACGTTCGCCCAATTCTTTGATTTGTTTGCAGAACGTCGCATTTTTATCGGCAATGGATTTCCCGTTTTCTTGAAAATAATCTCGATTAATTCTTTCGAACAATTCCATCATGTACCCTTCCGGACAAACGAGGTAATCCAATTTATAAATCAAATCCAACAGGAGGTAACCGATAGCTTGTGGATAAATATTGGGATCTAATTTTCCATGTTCCACTTGGCTCAACACCTCTTTGATATTGGACATGATGAAATCATATTTCACGGCTTTTTCTTCAGGCGTAAACTCCTTGATGTGTTCCGTATCGATGGGTCTCAACATTTCGAATTCGTCGATGAGGAGATCATCCATCTTATCCGAATGGGTAGCGAGTTCGTTCAGAGCATAATATAATTTCTGGGGAGAACCATCTAACAGATAAGTATCAAAAACAATCACCACATCTCCATTTTCATTTAAGCCGAAGCGGCTGTATTTGAGTTCAAAATTCTTTTCCAACAACCGCCTCATAAAACCGACGTGGTTTTCCTTTGCCCTCACCACTTTGGCTTCGGCTCTGAATTTCCGTCCATCAGAATATCCTTTGATTTTTTTTGAGCCTTGGAACAATTCGAAACTGAAATGGGTATCTCCCAACCGTTGGTAGGTCAGGTTTTCTTCTTCGGGATCGCCTAGGTAATCTAAAAAATCCTCATAGGCATCAAAATGATCGCCATCATCGAATTTTTCTAAGGAATCTTGCCATGACTGATATTGCTTATCAGTTTTGTAAGAGTCACTGTATCTACCGAACTTGATTTTGGGTTGGTTCTTTTTTTCTATCGTTCTCCCGAACCAACTATCAAATAATCCCATCCTCTTCACCTGTGATTTGCTACAAATATAATGAAGATTGATTGATTAAACCGAAGGATGCTTAAAGAATATATTTCTCTCTTATTGGGTTATTTTAATACTCAACAACTCGATTTTTTTATCCAAAGCATAAAAATAGAGCGTATCTCCCGGAACAAGGGTTTTCAATAACTTTTTCCGTAGCCCTTTGTTCCTCGATTCTTCTTTTACCAGATATTTAGTCCCACTGCGTCCAATACTGACATAGTAACTCTGTGTCACCCTCACTTCTCCTCCTATATCCACAAATAAAGGAAGCCCTTTTTCTTTGATGGACAACAATGACTTAAGTTGTGCGATGGGCATTTCACTTTTTACTTGATATAATTTCCCTTCTTTACTCCACTCCCCATCAAAAATCACACTATTCCATTCCAGTTCGGCTATATTATCCGCCTTTATCAACTCCTTCGTTTCGTCATCATCACCATTAGGGGAAATAAACTTCACTGGCAATGCCATTTGGACATTCACTTTTTTGCCGCCATTCGTACCTGGCATCCAAACTGGCATATTCTTGATGACTCTCAATGCTTCTTCACCCATTCCATATCCAGGATCTTTTGCTATTTTTGCTCGTTCTACTTTTCCTTCATCACTCACTACGAATTTTATGACAGCAACTCCAGTTTTATTTGCATCTTTTGCTTCTTTAGGATATTTAAGGTTTCTAACAAGGAATTGAACCAGATTTTCCTTTGAACAATATTGTCTTTGCTTCCTATTTTCCAAATGATCACAACCTTGGAAAACCGGCATTTCTTCTGCTATCTTGAAAAAATCATCATTATCATCAGGTAAGGAGTCGACATCCCATTCTAGTAACAAATCCGATGTTGGGATAAGAATGTGTTTTGCTTGTGTTTTTAGAGCAGACATTGACAGGATCATCCCAATGATAAAAACCATAGAAAAGTAGTAAGATCTCATTTTGAGTATTTTTTAATAATTGGTAGTCCACAAAATATGGAATTATTTTACGAAGTTGAAACAACTCCATTCTTTTCAATTAGGTAACGAAATCCATCAACCATTCGTATATCTGAATTCAGTACCCGAGCCAACTTTAGCATTTCATTGACAAACTATTTTGACAAACCTCCTAATTTTTCCATTAAATCTATGATTCGCCTTACCTTTGTACCATCATCTCTGTTGTTTTTAGTTTATGATAATAGATCAGACGTTTCGTAATATTGGCCGGGTAAGGGAAATTGCATCCATACTAAGCAAGTATGGGTTTGAGGAGTTTGTCAATGCAACTCCATTAAGTTCCTTGATACCGGACAAGCGACGTTTGAGTTGGAAAAAGGAACGAGAGAACAAAAAATACAACCGCTGGGAATTGGTACGGATGGCCGCCGAAGATTTAGGCCCGACCTTTATCAAATTGGCTCAGGCTTTGAGCAACAGACCCGACCTCCTTCCCCAACCTCTAATAGATGAACTCCAAAAATTACAATCGGATGTCGCTCCTATGGATTATGAAATCATCCAATCCATTATTGAGGATGAATTGGGAGGAGAACTAGAAGATCATTTCAGCGAATTTTATAAAAAGCCTTTGGGTTCTGCTTCTATTGGGCAAGTGCATCGGGCAAGGTTCCAAGACGGAACGAACGTAGTGGTGAAGATCCAACGCCCGGGTGTTAGGAAGAAAGTCATCACCGATTTGGATATTTTGAAAATATTGGTGAAATGGGGGCAACAACAACTAGAAAACCAAGGCGTATTTGGTGCCAAGGATGTTGTCGAAGCCTTCGAAAAAAGTTTGATGAAGGAATTGGACTACAACACCGAAGCCCGATTCATGGAACAATTCCGAACCTATTACAAAAAAAACAAGGATTTCTATGTTCCCAAAGTGTATAAAGATTATTCTACGAGAAAGGTCTTAGTTCAAGAGTTCATCAGAGGGGTCAAGATTACCGATGTGGAAAAACTCAACAAGTGGGGCATCAATACAGCTAAGTTGGCGGAGAAAGGGATCGATATTTATCTCTCCCAAATTTTTGAGCA
>JAHDDR010000182.1 GCA_020629255.1 Saprospiraceae bacterium
GGAGTTGGGCAATGAGATAATTTTTTTCTCTTCGGGTAATTATTGTTTCCATAATTTATGATTTCGTACCTCAAAAATAAAAAAGACTTTAAAAAGGTTCTAACGTTTAAAATCCTAAATTTACAACCCAAATAAATCAGGTAAGTTATGAACTGGAAAGAAATAAGATCACAATTCAGAGCATTTGATTCGGGAGTATATGTCAATACAGCAGCAACGGGCTTGGTTCCGGTATCCACTGTGAATTTGATGAAACAGATGTATGAAGAACACTCTAAACGAGGAGCGGCAATAGCAGAAGAATGGGCGGTCGAAATGGAGAATATCCGTAAAAAGATTGCCGATTTAATTCATGCAGATGAATATGAAATTGCCATTGTTCCCAATATGTCGATTGGAATGAATTGGTTGGCGATGATGTTGAAAAATACAGGATATACCGTTGGCTGTGTTGAAGGGGATTTCCCTTCCTTAATTTCTCCCTGGGAAGTACATGATTATAAAGTGAAAAAAATAAATGCGGATAAAAATGGAGCCTTCAGTTATGCATCATTAAAAAAATTAAAAACAGAAATTTTAGCTGTAAGTCACGTCCAATGGCATACAGGATATAAAATAGATTTATCAGAACTTAAAAAAATAAAATCGAAAAATCAATTATTAATATTGGATGCGACCCAATCCTTGGGTACTTGCGAAATTGATGTAAAAAAACAGGATGTAGATATCATGATGGCGAGTTGCTATAAATGGATGATGGCAGGATTTGGTGCTTGTATTATGTATGTAAAAAAAGAAATTTTGCAAAAATTCGATTCCTATTATTGTTGGCAATATAGAGCTGTAGCAGCAGGGCATGAAAATTATTTTCCAAGTGCTAGGCGATTTGAAATCGGGCACGAAAGGCATGATAGTTTTTATAGGCTAGGAAACGGAATTGATTTAATTCAAGAAATAGGAATTAAAAAAATAGAAAAAAGAGTAGAAGGATTAAAAAAATATTTTTATCAAAAATTAAAAGAAAATAATATTAAAACGGTTTTTAATTACGATAAAAAAAACCGTTCGCAAATTGTAATTGTAGAAGGAGGTTTTAATACACAATTAGCACTGGAAAAGAAAAATATTTATACCTCTTTCAGAGGAACAGGGCTTAGAATTTCATTGCATTTTTATAATAATAAAAAGGATATCGATCGATTAATCAAAGCATTAAAAAAAATAAAAAAATAATTTTTTAAAAAGGAATGAAAGAAAAATTCATAGGAAATTTTTTATTCTTGATTTTTGCCAATGTATTGGTGAAACCCTTTTATGTATTCGGTATTGATATGAAAATACAAGATACCGTAGGAGCAGAAAATTATGGGCTTTATTTTATTTTATTTAATTTCTCTTTTTTATTTTTTATTATTTTGGATTTAGGACTTACACAATATAATACACGTATTGTAGCACAAAACCCTAAGGTACTATCAAGTACACTTTCTAATTTTATCCTTGCTAAATTATTTTTAGGACTTGTTTTTTTGTTATCTATTTTTTTTGGAGGAATTTTATTAGGATTTAATTCAATCGAATTTTTATTTCTAGGAGGAATAGGCATCATACATTTTTTAAATTCATTAATAGAATATTTACGTTCCAATATAGCAGCCTTGCAATTGTTTAAAACCGATGCTATTTTATCTATTATAAATCGCTTGTTATTAATTTTTTTTTGCGGAATTCTTTTATACGGAAATATAATTCCAGAATTTAAGATCGAATATTTTATAGAGCTTCAAATCTTCACCTTACTTATTACAGCAATTATTTGCTTTATTATTGTTTTGAAAAAAGGAAAAACCATTCGTTTTTCTTTTGATAAAAAAATTATTTATTCCATTATAAAAGAAGGATATCCTTATGCACTGCTTGTCGTTCTTACTACCATTTATACCAGAACAGATGCCATCATGCTAAAAGAACTTTTACCTAATGAAGGAAAAACAGAAGCAGGTTATTACGCAGCAGCCTATCGGTTTTTAGATATGGCTGCCATGTTCGGACTATTGATGGCAAGTCAGTTATTACCCCTTTTTGCTAAATTGATTCAAGAAAAAAATAAAGAGAAAATTAGAAATTTGGTAAAGACTGCATTTAAAATCATCATGTTTATTTCAATCAGTATTGCGGTCTTGTTGGGTAATGTTGGAGAAGAGATCATTGCTTTTATTTTTGAAGAATATCCATCGGCCTATGTAGGTCTTATTCTTACCTGGTTAATTTTTTCTTTCATTCCCATTGCATCGAGTTATGTTTTTAATACCCTCATGAATGCCAATGCCAATTTAAAAACCCTGAATGTCATCGGATTGATTGGCGTCATATTCAACATCGTTTTGAATATATTCCTTATTCCCGAATACAAGGCATTAGGTGCCGTTTGGGCAACCATTTTCACGCAAGGAGCAGTAGCATTGGCCCATATTTATTATTGTAACAAAAAATTAGATTTAGGATTATCACTAAAAATATTTTTCCAAGCAATGCTATTCGGACTGTTAATGTGGGCATTGGTGAAATTGGCACTGCCCCATTTAACCGTTAATTGGATGTGGCAAATAATAATGGGAGGAATAATATCTCTTCCATTGGCAATCATATTGGGGCTTTTACAGCCTAGTATGATCAAAGAAATCAAAGGATAAAAAAAGGTCTAATAATAAAACTATTGTTTTTCCTACTTTTGCAGTCGAAAAGAAAACGAAAACATGGAATATAATCGGGATAATTTGTTAGATGTCCTTCGCGTCATCTTTAAATGGAAAAAACCCATCTTTCTTACTTGCTTGGGTGTTGGAATCCTTACGGCAGCGGTTTCCCTTATGCTGTCTAATTATTATCAGGCAACCACCATATTTTATGCAGCATCTCCCACATTACAATCTCCGGCCGTAATTTTTGGTGATGGAAATCAAAAATTGGAATTCTATGGAGAAAGTGAAGATGTGGACAGGGTGATTCAATGTGCGAATTCGAATGAGTTATTGCAATTCATGACACAAAAATTCGATTTGTACAATCATTATGAAATTGATACCAACGATATCAAAGCACCCTATAGATTAAGTAAGAAATTCTACGGCTATTTTACCATTGAAAAAAACGAAAGGAATGCCATAGAATTAAGTATAGAAGATAAAGACCGACTCAAAGTGGCAGATATGGCAAATTCTGCCAGACATAAAATCAATGAAATTTCGAATGGTCTTATCCGTCAATCCCAAGTAGAAATTATCAATTCTTACACCAAGCAAATTGATGAAAAACAAAAAACCCTGAAAATCTTATCCGATAGTATTTCTGCCATCAGAAAGAGATACCAGATTTTTGATCCCGAATCGCAAAGGGAAATGTTAGGAGAACAAATTCCTTCGATTAAGGCAACCCTAGCAAGCGATAAGGCAACTCTAGCGGAATTCAAAAAACAAGGACGGCAAGATTCGATTAATGTTATTTCTGCCAGAATTATAGGAAATACCGAAAAATTAAAATCCTTGACCGGTGCCGATGTTTCCAACCTGGATTTAAGTGAAGGAATGAGCCGCTTGGATCAACTTATCCAGATAGAACAAACCATTATGGAAGAATTGGGTGAGGACAAATCCAATTACGAAAAATATAAGGCAGCCTTCGATACACCCAAACCTGCTTTGTTCATCCAAAACGAAGCGGATACACCTGTGGTCAAATCTTGGCCCAAGCGTTCCATTTTTGTTTTGGGTGCCATGTTCATGACCTTTTTCTTTTCGCTCCTAGGCGTTTTGATAATCGAATACAATAGGGATGTGAATTGGAAATCCATCATCCAAGGAAAATAAACATGCAACAATTTTTCTCCAGTATTGATATTAAGAAGTTTTTTTTACTCAAGGAAACTTCCATAAAAAGTGAAAACCTCTGGCTATTCACTTTATTAGGAATGAGTGCCTTGGTTTCTTCATTGCTCGCCTTAACCACTGGGGAATTATTGCTACTCGCCTTACCCGCTGGACTGATTTTGGTCTATCAAACTATTGTGGATTTTAGAAAAGTATTTTATTTGCTTCTCTTCACAATCCCCCTTTCTGTAGAATTTTATCTGCCCGGTGGCTTGGCAACTGATTTACCCACAGAGCCATTGGTAGTAGGTCTCATGTTGGCCTATGGACTTAACGTGATGTCGAGATGGCATAAAACCAAAAGCCAATTTCTAACCCACCCCATCACCTTGTTTTTATTGCTACATTTGGTCTGGACGGTTCTTGCCACGATTTCGTCCAATTTATTCATGGTATCCTTTAAATTCTTATTAGCGAAAGGATGGTACGTAGCGGTTTATTATTTTTTGGCAGGAAGTGTTCTAAAGAATGAAAAGGAAGTCAAGAAATTCTTTTGGCTCATTTTTATTCCCTTTTTAGGAACCGTTTTATTGACGGTATTCAGGCACTCTTTAATCGGTTTTTCATTTTATGAAGTGCATAGTGTTATGTATCCTTTTTTTAGGAACCATGTTTTGTATGCCGCCATCATGGCATTGTTCTTACCCTACATTATTGTAGCAACGACTTGGTACAAATCTAATTCTTTATGGAAATGGATTTTGATGGGAGCCGTTTTGTTTTTTCTCCTAGCTATTTATTTTTCTTATACGAGAACCGCCTACGGTGCCTTGATTATTGCTGCGGGAGCGTATGTGGTTTTCAGATTGAGATTAATGAAGGTAGCCTCTTTGGTGGCGATTATTATTGTATTCCTAGGAATCAATCACCTTATGACCCACCATCGATTTATGGATTATGCTCCGGATTTCGAGAAAACCATCACCCATGAAAATTTTGATGATTTGATGTCCGCAACATCCAAAGGAGAAGATGTTTCTACTATGGAACGGGTGTACCGATGGGTGGCCGGAATGGAAATGAGCAAGAAAGAATGGTTGATGGGCTTTGGCCCGGGTAATTTTTATAATTTTTATAAACAGAATTCTTTAAGTGCCTTCGAGACTTATGTGAGTGATAATCCGGATAAATCCGGCATCCATTGTTATTATTTAATGGTATTGACAGATCAAGGCATTCCCGGGGCCCTCATCTTCTTTTTCTTTACTTTTTTTATTCTGATAAAAGGGGAAAGCATCTATCATCAGACCCGAGATCCGGCCAGGAAAAAAATAATCATGGCAGCTCTGTTATCTATGGTTATTATTGATGCTTTTTTATTGATCAATGATATGGTAGAAGCAGACAAAGTCGGTTCCTTCTATTTCATAAATATTGCCATCATCATCAATATGGATTTGTTGAACAAAAAAGAATTAAACAAATAAAACCATATCGATAGTATCGACATATTCCCCAGAATCCAATCTCATGGATCTTTTCTTATAACCTTCCTGCTCAAAACCCAAGGAGCGATACAAATGGATTCCCCGAGGATTATTGGTCGAGACAGAAAGTTCCACCCGTTCAACAATCGGATGCTCCCTAGCCCATTCCAACAAAGTTTCTATCATCATTCTACCGATGCCTTGATCGTGGTATTTAGGTAAAACACTGATGCCAAAAACACCCGAATGTTTCGCTTTTCTTTTAGAATAACCATGAAAGCCCATTAGGCTAGCAATTTCTCCATCCAACTCTGCAATCAGAACTATACTGTTATCAGACTCCTCATTCATTTTTCGAAGGAAGTCTTCTTCTTGCTCAACCGTCATGTTGAATTCGCCGTTGCTGGTAAGAGTGGTATCATCCACAACACTAAAAATAAATGTAGCAAAATCCACAACTTTTTGAGCTTCATCCAATCTAGGCTGGCGAATAGTGAAGGAAACCCCATTTTTAGTCATACATTTTTTATTCATAATGATGAATTTTATATTGGTGGGATCAATGGTTTTAAGGAAAGCTTAGTTCCGTATAGTATGATGTTTCTAATTGTGTAAAAAAAACAAATCGGCTTCGAGCATGCTCGAAGCCGATTGTTTGAAGAAAGCCTAAGTTGTTTTAAGGTATCTGCTAATAAGGCGGCTTTCTTCTATTCTGGATTTAGCCAATTCTTATTGTTTAACAATTTTATTGGTAAACACATCTCCTCCTGATTGGAGGCTAATCATATAAACACCATCAGATAGATTCGATAAATCGAACTCGGAAACTTGACGACCTTGTGTATAATTCATGGTTTCTTGTTGAACCACTTTTCCTAGCATATCCATAATTGTGATGGTTACATCAGCACCTTCGTTCAATACCAAGGAAACATTCACTATATCCTTAGTAGGATTAGGAGCCATTAAGATATTGGTAGCAAAAGAAACACCTTCTTCAATACCAGTAGATATTTGGTTTCCGTTCACCTCGAAGTCAAGGTTAGGTTCTACTTGTAGAGTTGGAGCCAATGTTACCATGTATGGAGCATGCGTCACATTTGGTATATTGATGTGGACGAAGTAATCTCCAAATTGTAAATTATTGAATTCATAGTGCCCAGAAGCATCTGTAAGAGTTGTTGCAATTACATTACCGGCCGCATCCAACAATTCTACAAGAACATCTTCAATAAAATTATTGGTACTTCCTTCTGCATCTGTGATTCTTTCTACGAGTCCATCCGAACCACCCCAAAGACCATCTCCTTCTACTACTTCACCACCAATATATCCGTTAGGGGTATCGTCTAAAACAATGGTTTCACAGATGGTGGCGGTACAGGAATCTTGCCAAGAAATGGTAGTCAAGCAAACGGTATAAGCTTGGATACTGTCATTAGGCGTAAAGGTATATTCTACAAATTCTCCATTGGCGACATCACCGTTGCCGAAGGTCCAAACATAGTCGGCAGCATTTACACCAAAGCCAAAGAAGAACACATCAAATCCTCCGGTAGGATTAATTTCTCCATAGTAGAAATATTCTGCAGTTATATCACAAAGAGTATCGGTTGGGTTACCTCCGGTATTACCACCAGATCCAGTTCCACCACCGGTGTAATCGCAAGGACCATCTGTCCATTCAGTTACACCGAAGCAGTAATAGGCAATACAAGCGTTAGTGTATTCGATACCATCGCAACCACAAACGGGTTCATAATCCCAATTACAACCAGCTTCTTCCAAATCAATAACACTCCAATCCAGGCAAACTTCAGGATTGCCAATGGTTATGATGCCGCAATATTCACAATTGTCCCCAAGACCACCAGTTGCTAAAACACATATATTGTATGTACCGTCAGGGAAATTAGCCAAAGGAAGGATTTCTCCGGTTGCAGTACTACCATCGGGTAAATACCAAGTATAACTATAATTCGAACTGATTCCTTGAGCCCAAGCATCCAATAACAATCCTTGATTGGGATCATCATATTGGCTGAAGCCGGTGCTACAGAATGAATTCGTAAGAATTTCAACGACATTGCAATAGGTACTACAAGTAATTCCTGTTGTTACATCTGCAGCAGTTACGCATACGTAGTAGCTACCAGGGGCATAATTAGATAAATCCAATACATTATCTTGGGTCGTTATTACTTGGTTATCAATTTCCCAAGTATAGATATAAGAACCATTGCCCCCTAAACCACCAGCATAGGCTTCTAACCAAACACCTCCAGAATCGGGAGCTGTAAATTGCTGGAATTCTACCCAACATTCTAATGGGTTACCAATAGTAATTTGATCACAATATTCACATGTTTGACCATTAGCATCGGTTACGACTAAGCAAATATTATGTACCCCATTCTCAAGAAGAGTGGTTTCTAAGTAACTTTCACTCCAGAAGAATACACCATCAACATACCATTGGTAAGTATAAGGAGCAGTACCTCCCTGTACAACACCTTCTAGAAGATCGCCCGCATTGTTCCAACCAAATGAAGTATAACAAGGCGAACCACCTGGATATTCAATATCTATGCAATTGGTACACAATATTTCTCCTGTAGCTAAGTCGTAAGCACTAGCACAAACCGTATAAACTCCATTTTGGGGGAAAGTAATATCTATTTGAGAACCAGAAGTATTAGAAGAATCTGCGAATTCTGCACCGCCTAAGTCCCAAGAAATGCCATAATTGGTGGTAAGAATATTAGGTTCGGCAACAACTGTCCACCAAGGAGCAATGTCGCCAGGAATATAAGCCATGTTGATGATACAGGAATCTCCAGGGTTTGGATCTGTTACAGTAACCGTAGAACAATCTGAGCAGAAATTTTGGAATTGGTCATACATATAGACACAAACTTCATAGGTTCCAGCTTGGGGAAATACCACTTCAGCATAATCATCTGGATAACCGCCATTGACTATTGTTCCTCCGTTTATACTCCATTCATAGAATTGGGGCGTTCCAAGATAAGGTTCTGCTATAAAGTAATAAGAACCCGATACAGTTTGATCCATGAACAACTCTACATGACAAGAGTCTTGAGGGTTATTATCTTGAACAGTAAATGAGAAACAATCCTCACAAACAGCTCCATTAGTATCTGTAACCACACTGCAAACAGAATGCGTTCCAACAGGAAAAGTGGCTTCATAGACATTAGTATTGATATTGAGAGTTATGGGTTGACCATTTACATACCAATTGAATGTATATGGTGCTGTTCCTCCTACAGGATCTACTTGGAAATACCAATCTTCCCCATTAGGGTTCGAACCCATCATGTCAGCACTAAGAAATACAGAGCAGGTATCTTGATTTGATGGCTCAACAATAAATGTATAACAAGCCTCACATGAATTTCCTGCCTCGTCGGTAACCAAGACACACATTTCATATGTACCGGGTTGGAATTCTCCGTAGGTATATTCAGTAGAGATTGTAGAATAGGGGACTCCATTCAGATACCATTGATAAACGAAATTACCCGCTCCCCCGGTGGTTGAAGTAACAAACTCCCATTGTTCCAAACCGGAAGGGGTTAGGCCTCCTTGATATCCGGTAATTGTGGTGGTACATGGATTGTTGGCGGTTGAATCGCATAATGGGTTAAGGTCTACCCAAACATCCAAATTGGCAATATATTCGAATATAGTAATGCTTACATCATTTGAATT
>JAHDDR010000183.1 GCA_020629255.1 Saprospiraceae bacterium
TTTTTAGATTTTTAGATTTTTAGATTTTTAGATTTTTAGATTTTTAGATTTTTGCTAATAAGTCAAGATGTTGTTTTGATTTACTTTTCAGCAAGGAAAAAAGAATATATTTTTTAAAATAGATGTAATTGCTAAAAGTTTTTTTTTATACAAGGCGACTGAGCTATTTTGGAAATAGGCGAGGTGTTTCTCGAAAAGCATAGCCTTAGCTATGGTTGAGAGGAAGAACGAAGTATATTTTCAACAGAGCAAGTCGACTTTAATCAATTTTTCGCAATAACATCTAATAAAACAGAAATAAATGTACACAGTACAAATTAGAGATCACATTATGATTGCTCATTCACTGCCGCATCCTTTTTTTGGCCCTGCCCAGAAAATGCATGGAGCGACTTATGTGGTGGATGCTATTTTTAGTTCGGAAAAATTAGATCCTCATAATGTGGTCATTGATATTGGGAAAGCACATGAAATATTAAAAGATGTTTTATCGCCCTTGAATTACCAAAATTTGGATGAGCATCCGGACATGCAAGGCGATATTACTACCACAGAATATTTGGCTAAATATATCCACGACCAATTACAGAAAAAGTCTACTGAATTTTTCCAAGGAAAAATAAAAGTAATCTTAGGGGAATCCCACGTGGCTTGGGCATCATATGAAGGGTAAAAAAAATATAGTGGTTTATTCCGGAAAATTCGGCCTCGAATTTTCCGGAGGTTGTATCGCTACTTGTCGGATCTTGGAGAGCATACAAGATTATTTTTCTTCCATCATTGTTTTAAGTCAGGAAATAGGTTCGTACAACATTAAGAACCTTGAACATATTCCTTGTAATTCTATTCAAGAGGCAACCCAAACTCTTCGGACTACTGATTTTGAACCCTCTATTTTTTATGGCGATTTTTTCGACTCCATTGCCTTTGTAAAAGCGAATGTTCCTTTTTATTTCACCTACCATGACAATTGGCCGGAACAAAAAAATCTGGGAGAAAAAGAATTCATGGAATCTTTTTATTTCGAATCGGTCTATCAAGAAATTTTCAAAAAAGCCAAAATGGTTTTTTCTGTTTCGGATTTCAAATTAAATTATATCCGACAGTTCACCGATAAAACAACGATTATCCGAAATGGAATACAACAGCCTATTCATCAAAAAAAAGAGAGCCGAAAACAAAGAGACACTTTTAAAATATTGATGACCGGGAATATTGATAAACGAAAATATGAAAAATCGATTGAAGTATTTTCTTACTTAAATGATCAAGAATACCAGAATATAGAAATTGATATTTTCGGATGGAAAAATGACAAAGATATTTCATCTTCGTTACAAGCATTCCCTTTCGTTCATCTGAAAGGATATGAAAAAATCATCCATTACTCAAACTACGATTTATATCTTTCTACTTCTTTCATAGAAAACTTGTCTATTTCTGTTGTCATTAAAAAATAAATTACCAGTTATTTGTTTTGACGTCGGTGGATTAAACGAAGTCGTGAATCAAAAAAATGGGAGTGTCGTTCCTCGTTTTGACATTCAAAAAATGGGCGATGAAATTTTACTTTTCTCTAGAAGAAACCGTACCTTTTTATTTGATGATGAAATTCTAAAAGAATACGATTGGAATATTGCCGGTCAAAAATTTCTACAAGCGATCCAATATGATTTATGACACATTGCATATCACTATTGTATTTTTATTGATCAATTATGTATTGCTCATTCTAAATTTCGTTGTTAATCCGTCCAATATTAATTTCATTCCTTACAAACGTTTGAAATATAATACAAAACAGAAAATATTGGTTTCTAGCCGAGTTGTCAAATTTATTGCCGACTGGGCTTTGGTTTGCCTTGTTCTACTTGGCATTAAATCGTTTTTACCATCAAATATGGCTACTATTATTTTGCAGCAAATTCTTTTTTTCTGGATCGCTTATCAAGTATATTATCATGCCATTCGAAGATTATACAATAAACAACCCGTTACGATTTTAGATTACAAACTCGTTGCCCTTGCTTTTGAGATTGTCTATCATGGATATTTGAAATATTTTATTTTAGTCATCCTTTCGATTATTGGACTTTACGTTTCTTTATATTTTTTCAGTCATTATTTTATTGGGCTATTATATTTTTCTGATTTTCATTTTTCATTTATTATTCTACTAGTTACCATTGTTGCATTGGGCTTAATTTCATTATACAAAAGACGGGGACTGAATGGACAACATAACAAGCGGATTTTCTTTTTAAGTTATATCCAATATCACGACATTAAGCAATCTATCAAAATCAAAAATTTATTAGCAAAAATAAAACAAGAAGGTTTACCCAATTACAATAAAATAGTATCAGAATTAGCCCTTGAAAAACGTCCTAATATTTATTTCATTTTTATTGAATCCTATGGAAAAGCATTATATGATTTGCATCCAGAAGAATATCAAAAACTATGTGACGAATTAGAACATAAATTATCCGATAAAAATTGGAAAGTCACTTCCAATTTAAGTGAAGCACCGAGGATGGGTGGCGGCTCTTGGATGTGTTATGCTTCTTTTTTATATGGCACTTTAATTACGGATGAAAGTTTTTTCCGCATCATCATGAATGAAAAAGAAACCATAGAATCCAATATTTCTATTTTACACGCCCTTGAAAAATCCGGCTATGATAATTATTTATTGAATCCACTTACCGGCTTCCAGGACATGCAAATTAAATGGGATGAAATAAAAGAATTTTTTGCCGCCAAATCCATCTTCAAATTTTCTGACATGGATTATTCCGGTCAATTGACCGGAGCGATGGGTCGGCAACCGCCTGATCAATATTCTTTGCACAAGGCTTATGATTTAATCCCGAATAAAGAGCAACCCCATACTTTATTTTTTGAAACGATTAATTCTCATGCTCCGTGGAAAACGCCTGTTACAGTAGAGGATGATTGGCAAAAAACGAACGATCCAAATTATCATTTCGAAGAACACCATAAGGAATATTTTCCGGCTATAAAATATCAAATTTCTTTTATTATAGATTTTATTAATAAGAAATTAAATAATGATGATATCGTTATTTTGATTGGCGACCACCAGCCTCCTTTAATTACGAATGTGCAGTCGGGAAAAGAAACACCGGTTCATATTATATCTAAGAATCATTTATTTTTAAAATTATTCGAAGATTATGGTTTTGAAGAAGGAATGTGGATCAAGGAAAGAGAAAAAAATAATGTGACCCACCCCGGCATGTATTATATTTTATTGCGATGTATTTTAGAACAATTCGGAAAAAATAAAAATATAGATTTACCTTATTTAAAGAATGGAATATCTATAAAATAAAAATGGATGCTGCTAATTAAAGCAGCATCACATGTTTATCCGAAAAAAAACCAAACTAAACTATTACTATTTTATTTGGATTCAAAAATCAATCCAATCCAGATAAAATCGGTGATTTCGGCAAACTTTAACTTATTATGAATTATCATCATCATTTAATTCCTTTTGGATCATTTGAGTTTGATTATAAATCAATTTACCCAAATCGGATGATGGAGGAACAAACTTTCCTGCCTCCTCTAGTGCCTTCAATGCCTGACGATATTTTTTCTGATATTTATATTCTAAAGCAACGGCATACCAAGAGATAGAAAGGTTGGGAGAAATCGATTCCCATAATTCAGTATCTTCCGAAACTTTATCTTCTATTTCTTTTAAATTACCTTTTATCTCTTCGCCCTCTTCACTAATGTACGTGGCATCTCCTAGCATTTCGCCTTTTTCCCAGATACAAATATATCTGGCTCCATTATTAAATTGGAAGGTTCCGGTTTTTGTGGTATTACCATCTTTCCATTTTCCGATAAATACATCCCCCGTTGACCAAGTGATCACACCACTACCATTTCTTTTTCCATATTTATATTTTCCGAAATGTTTACTTCCATCTTCTAATGAGTATGTCCCTTCTCCATGAGCGAGGTTTTCTTTCCATTCGCCATCATACGATTCGCCGTTGGCGAGTGTGATGGTTCCTGAACCATGCATCATACCTTCGAAATAATATCCGACGTACTTCGATCCATCCGCCCAGGTATAAACTCCTTTTCCATGTCGACGGTCATTTTTCCAATCGCCTACATATTCGTCGCCATTGCCAAAATAAATCTGTCCTTTCCCATGACGATATCCATCGAGGAATTCACCTACATAACGGCTACCGTCTTTTAAGGTCAACATTCCTTTTCCATTCGGCTCACCATATACAAAATCTCCTTCATAATGAGAGCCATCTTCGTAAGTACGCACTCCTTTGCATTTCTTTTTGCGTTTGGGGCAATCTTGATCTTGTGTTAAAACGTCTTGAGAAGGTTTTTGAAAAGATTGAATGGGATGATTCTGCCAAAATGATTCAAGGGGATTTCCAAATAAAGCAACTTGGAAAATAAGTAAGAGGGTTGTCGTAAAAAATCCTAACTTCATTTTCGGATGATTTAGTTTATGGATGATAGAATAGTAGTTTGGTGCATTCCTTTAGTTAAAATAAATTATACGAGAAACTTTGTCAAAGGTTCGGTGTCCTATGCCTCTAATTATCGGAATTCAGGCGTTCTCTAAAAAGGATGCATTTCTATTACGCCAAATATTATGCCATTAACACAATTCTTGCCTAAAAAATATGTCACATTTTAATATTTGAACAAGAACGGGTAGTCCTTCCCATTTGTTCGTTCCAAAATAGACAAAAAAACAAGGGCTTCCATTTTGATTGGAAGCCCTTGTTATAGTTTTAAGTACTTAAATTAGGATAAGTTTAAGAAGATTCATGCTTTTTGATAGCAGACATATATTTTGCCAACTCCTCTTTCACATAAGGAGCCAATAAGAATAAACCTATCATATTCGGGAACATCATGGCAAATATCATGGCATCTGAAAATGAAATAACAGAACCCAGACTGGCAGCAGAACCAATCACTACGAATATGCAGAAAATGGTTTTATAAACATACTCTACCGGCTTCGACCTGCCAAATAGGTATGACCATGCCTGATATCCATAATAAGACCAGGAAATCATGGTAGAGAAGGCAAACAATACGACTGCCAATGTTAAGATATATGGGAAGAAACTCATCACCGAACCAAAAGAATTGGCTGTTACGATGGCTCCTTGTGAATACCCTGCAATTGCTCCGGCATTATGTGCTCCTGTTACAATGATAACCAATGCTGTCATCGTACAAATGACAACGGTATCAATGAAAGGTTCTAATAAGGCAACTAATCCTTCACTTGCTGCATAATCGGTTTTAACCGCTGAATGGGCAATGGAAGCCGAACCGATCCCTGCCTCATTCGAAAATGCTGCCCGTTGGAATCCTTGAACCAAAACGCCAATAAAGCCTCCGGCTATACTTGTGGTTCCAAATGCACCGGTAAATATTTCGCCAATTGCAGCCGGTATAGCTCCTGCATTTACAACCAATACGATAAGTGCAGCAATGACATAAACCAATACCATAGCAGGTACGACTTTATCTGTAACCTTAGCAATACTCTTGATTCCTCCGATAATCACAATACCTACACAAACAGCCATTATCAATCCAAATAACCAACCCATTCCGGCGATGAAACTTTCTTCACCACCCGTTACATGTTGGAACAGTTGGAATGCTTGGTTGGCTTGGAACATATTTCCTCCACCAAAAGAACCACCAATACACATGACGGCAAAAAAGGCTGCAAATACTTTTCCTAGCCCCGCCATACCTTTGGCTGCCAATCCTTTTTTCAAATAATACATCGGTCCTCCATAAACCGTACCATCGGGACCAATCTCTCTGAATTTCACACCCAATGTACATTCGGTAAATTTGGATGCCATACCTATCAGTCCGGCTAAAATCATCCAGAAAGTAGCTCCTGCCCCACCAATGGAAATAGCGATGGCGACACCGGCAATATTACCCAAACCGACGGTTCCGGACAATGCGGCTGTCAAAGCTTGGAAATGGCTTACTTCTCCATGTCCATGTTCTCCTTCAACACGAATGGTATCTAGTAAATCACCTCTATCTGTTGTAATATCTGGAGAAACATCTACGCCTCCCCCCGTTTCTAAATCATCATATTTTCCTCTTACCACATTAATGGCGGTTCCAAACTTGGTGAAATTAATAAAACCGAAGTACACCGTAAAATACACCGCCCCTACCAATAATATGATCAATACAATGGGGATACTTATTCCTTCCGATATCGGAATCGAAGTAAAAACCAGATTTACAAACCATCCCGTCAGATTACCAAAAATTTGATCAATTTTTTGGTCAATACCTTGTTCTTGCTGGGCAAAAATGGCTAATGGAGCAAGTAGTGTAATAAGGGATAAAAGAATTTTTTTCGTCATTTTGTTCTTCATGAAATGTAATGTTTTGTTTCAAGTAGCTTCTAAGGTAGATAGTAATTTCGTAATGACAAAAAACATATCCAATAAATCAAAAATAGGTGTATGATTCAAACATAAAAAGGGATTCCGACCCAATCAGAATCCCTTTTTATGGGAAAATCCTTTGGATTATCAATCAAATTTCACTGTTGCGAATTTATATTTCCGATTCCGCTCTCCGTAGATGATGATTTCATCCCTACCCGATTGTCGGCACACTTTAGGTCGGGTAATGATGCCTTCCTCTCTATTGCTGAACAAAGGGTACTTTGTTAGGGAACCGTCGGCTTTCACTTCCGCTAAAGTCACGATAGATCGAGAACCGTTATAGGCAAATAAGCGATCCCGGTTTCGGTTCTTATCAAAATTCTTTCCATTATCATTAAAGACCATATAAATGGCTTTGCTGGTAACTGCAATCGCATAAGAAGAAAAATAGCCTCCATCATTGCTGGTTTGTTGCCGTTTGGGAACATGAGTAGACCATTCAATCACACCCTCCGGACTGATGTTCACTACAATGATATCATTATAATGATATTCATAAGAAATACGAGTTTGCCAATAGCCATACACATCCCTAAAACGTTCGTTTTGGGTGGTGATATAATATTGTTCGGCAACAAGCAATGCTCCTCCATCACTTCGAGGAACGACCTTGTCCAAATCGTATTGGAACAATTCGGCTTGCCTTTTTTCATCATTATTTTGTTCCGCTCGTTCGGCTCGTTTTTTCTTGCGATTGCTCATGAGTTCAGTCAAAAAATCAAATTCGAAATCTTCCATGCTTACATTGTAAACATCGCCGGTTTCTTTACTGATTTTGAAGAAATAAATGCCCCGGATACTATACGAATTTCTATCCGAGAAAAAACCCGCACACAAGGGGTCTCCATTTTTTTGGATTTGGAAAGTCAAGTCCGTTATGAATTGATCTTGTAAATCTATTTTATATTCTGGAGCAAAATTGCCTCCTTTCGAATAAGTTAACAAGGTATATTGATAATTCGGTTTTCCCGACCGCTTCATTCGTCTACGTCCATCTTTGTAAATAAGTCCTAGAATGAAAACATTACCCTCGTTATCCACCCCAAATTTTTCGATGGAAAATGCTTCGTCTTTGTAGGGAAGAGTGATGTCTTCCGTCCATTCTTCTTCTAAGGAGGAATTCATGACCTTAATCTTATATTTTTCAGGTGTATTGGTTTGGTAAGGCAATTGACTCAATACAACGAATTTGGAACTATCTCTGGAAAAATCAATATCGAAAGTACCCAAACCTCCTTGTCTTCTGGTCGGCACTTGGGATACGACCACCATATCTTTTCTGGGTTTCAGACTTTTTTTACTGATGGATTGGGCAAAAAGGTAATGGGTTTTCTTTTTCCGATTCTTGAAGGATGTAAATAGTATTAATTGATCGCCAACCAGTTGAATATCTTCAAACACCAAATCCTTTTTTTTGTATTTGAGTTCGATTTCATAGGACTTGACCAATTTCATTCGACTGTTATATCGTTCCACAAAAACAGAACCATCCTTTGCCAATATACCTGTGCCCGTTCCTTGCCTAAGGGCATAGAAACCATTTTCGTCTTTACCGATAAAGTCTGTAAGGACACTATTCCGAGGTTCTTTATAATCATCGCCCCATTTGATGTCTACAGGACCTCTTTGTGAATATGCTAGGTTAGTTGCCAAGAAAAAAGTTAGAAAAAAAAGCCCAAATGCTCTCATATCAAATATTGTTTATTCTGATACGAAAATAACCCATTATAGGCAGAAGGTAAATATTGAAAAGATTAAAGTTGTCTTAATAGTGTACTAAACACCCTTGATTTAAAGGAACCGATAGTAGAATAATGAGTCGATGTCTCGATCATTGTCCAATTTATCTGATTCTGCCTTCTTTTCAAATTTGGCCTTCAACTTTTTTTTACTCTTCTGGCTCAAGCCTTTGAGTGCTTTTTTTAGGGATAGCATGGAATTTTTGTGATGATCTAATTTAGCTGACTTTTCCATCCTTTAATATTTTGTCCACTTATTTAGACTAAGTACATATAAAAAAGTCGCACTTCATTAACAAAGTGCGACTTTTTTAACTTATTAAAGAATTTTGTCATTCGTCTATGATAGCATCATCTATGAGTTCGTCTCCATCTCCATCCATATCATCAAAACCCAGAAGTTTTCTGCCATCATCTTCTTTTGGAGGAGGGAGGGCATCCTTATTTTCTGTGATTTTGATTTCCCCATCTTTCAAATTGGATTCTTGATCTTTACCTTCCAGTTTATCAGCAAATTTTTCCATTTTACTGAAGAAGTCACCGTGGGTTTCTGTCAGACTTTCATCCAAACCTGAACCCTTTGTTTTTTCGATAGGTGCATCAGCATAGTCTTTTAATTTTTCAGTCCAATCATCCACTTTTTCGTCCAATTTTTCTTTGGCTTCTTTCGCTTTTGGAATCAAATCTTCCTTTACAATCTTACTTGCTTC
>JAHDDR010000184.1 GCA_020629255.1 Saprospiraceae bacterium
ATGAAAAAGACATATAAAATCCTCGCTATTTTTACTCTTGTGGCTTTCTTGGCAGGAACAATGGGCTGCAAATCGGGCTGTGGTTGTCCGAAATTCAGTGTCGAGGTGACGAAATAAAAAGGAGGCCGACGGCCTCCTTTTTATTTCGCACTAAAATCTTCCCCGTCCTTCACGGGGCGGTCTATCTCCCCGTTGCTCCTTTATTTTATCTTTCTTGTCCTTCATTCTTCTCAAGACCTCCTTCTTGAAATCCCGTTCTGCCCGATGTAACAGAATCACTTTCTTCGCCGGAAGAATTTCCAGAAATCGGGAAACATATTCTTTCCTCAGTTGGATGATTTTTTCCTCGCTCTCCAAACGTTTTTCCAATAAAGTGCGGGCTTCTTCCTCGGTCATATCCGAATAGGGCTTTTTCTTTCTCGGATGTGCCTCCTTCATGATGTCCTTTTCCTTTTTCTTGAATTCCTCGTACACCGGCCAGAATTTTTCGGCTTCGGTTTCCGTCAACTCCAAGCGATCATTGATGAACCCTTTATGCAAGGCTTTGATTTTTTTCTTCGCCTCTTCTTTCAACGGACCCATTTCACCTCCGGGCGGTTGACACCAACAAAGGGAACTTAGGGAAAGGAAAAGAATACTGAGTATGGTTGTATATGTTTTCATCGTCATTGTATTTTCAATCCATTAAATATCTTCGGTAATATCAGCCAGAATATATTCCAAGTGCTTATCTGCTTCTTCTTCCGATAAATTACGGGCATCTTGGTAATCAATATCAGAAGAACTGATAATACCCGTTTCGAATAAATCCTCCAATTGGAGTTCATCAATATTTTCGTCCAAAAGTTGAAGGACTTCTTCTTCATTCAGGCGTTCCATCTCGGCCAAAGGATCTGCTGTTGTATGGCTATTGTTCATGAACCAAAAACCGGCGGTAACCAAAAGAAGAAGAGATGCCGCAACAGCCATCCATCTGAAAGGGCTACTGCTTCGGCTTTTTCCAACCGGTTGGGAGGCGATGCCCCGAACGGTAGCTCTTTTCCCATCCTTTTCTTCTTGGATATTGGATAAAATATCATCCGTAAGCTTATCGAAATAACCTTCCGGTGTTTTGAATCCTCCTTTCCGATCTTTCAATTTGTCAGAAAGGAATGGAGAGATTTTCTCGAATTCGTCTTTTACATTATCATCCATTTTCTTCAGTTGTCGTGTCAAACCATAATGGGGTAGGATATGTATCCTAACACCAAAAGTTATCTTGATTTAATATAATCCTCAATTTTCTTGACGGCATGATGATAAGAAGCTTTCAAGGCTCCTATAGATGTTCCTAACAAGTCGGATATTTCCTGATAGGTCATTTCATCCTCATACCTCAAATTAAAAACTTGCCGTTGCTTTTCGGGCAAAAGAGCCAAAGCCTGTTGCAAAACCAATTCGGCTTCATTCCCATCAAAATAGGAATCTGCTTTCAAGTTGTGACCCACATTCCAATTTTCTTGTTCCATGGGAGAAGAAATATTTTTCTTTTTCTTGTTCAAAAAAGTGATGGCTTCGTTGGTCACAATACGATAGAGCCAAGTATACAGTTTCGAATTTCCTTTGAAATTCTTGATGCTCTTATAAATTTTGATGAATGCATTCTGCAGAACATCATGGGCATCTTCATGATCAAAAACCATTTTCCGTGCTTGCCAGTACATCCGCTCCTGATAGGTAGCGACCAAGAGCTTGAATCCCTGCTCGTAGGTGTCATCATCTCCCAATAAGGAAAGGATGTTATCGTCTTGGTTTTGATGTCTCACTATGGCCTCCAAATCTTTTGAATTTAATAGACTTTATTACGAATAATTGATTATAGACAAATTGATCTTTTGTAAAATCTACTGCGTTATTTCCCTTAACCGTAGCTAAGGCTACGATTTTCGGAAAATGCCTTGTATATTTTCAAAATCTCTAATTTCCCTTCCATAAAAAACGATTTGGAATAAAGTCTAATGATAAGACTTATTTTAAGAGCAATGGTTTAAAATGATGAAGTACAAAAATAAAAAAAGATGCTTGGTTTACCCAAGCATCTT
The DNA here is from genome assembly GCA_020629255.1 of Saprospiraceae bacterium. Classification (GTDB taxonomy): domain Bacteria; phylum Bacteroidota; class Bacteroidia; order Chitinophagales; family Saprospiraceae; genus JAHDCE01. Next base: position 2,082 of record JAHDDR010000184.1, read on the forward strand.
TTTTAAAGGATAAAATAATCACCCCCATTATAGATCCTCATCACTTCCTCCTCCAAAATCGAAGAGTAAGGTGAATCGTAGTGTGTTATCCAAGGGATTTCTTTGGTTGGATGTAGGAACAAGATAACTGAAATTCAGGCCGAATACGCTGTATTTCAAGCCCAAACCAACCGTAAAGAATTTTCGGTTTCCTTTGGTTTTGTGCTCCCAATAATAACCTGCCCTTACAGCGAATTGGTCATCGTACCAATATTCTATTCCGGTAGAAACCATGAATTCTCTCAATTCTTCACTGAAGCCTTCGGGGGCATCACCGAAAGAACTGAACATGGCACCCACCAAACCTTGTTGTTTGTAATCATACACGCCATCTCCGTTTTCATCTACGGGATTGTCGTTGTGATCGACGAGCACTCCATCTTCGTTTTCACGAACATTAGGAGGTGTCGGAACCATCAGTTTATTCAAGTCCAAGGCAAAAGTCAAGGAGTTGAATTCATCCAAATTCAGTTCCAGAGCTGTTCCTACCCCAAAATTGGTCGGAATATAGTCTTTGTTAACAGAATTGGTGTAGGTGATTTTAGGCCCGATATTCGTAATGGCAAGAGCAGTGGTGGTTTGTCCATCCATTCCTCCCAACTTAATGGGTTTACTAAAGGTGAAGGAAATGTCTGCTGCTCCGGAAATTCCGGCTCTGATACCAATTCCATCAATCTCTTGCCCAGAGGCTAGATTGGAATAAATGAATTTCGCACCTACCCCCACAGAGAAAAATTCTGATAATTTTCTAGAATACGAACCCATGAGTTCAAATTCATTGGGTCTTCCTGTTCCGATAGGTTCTCCATTGTCATTCGTAAAATTGATTTGTCCTAGAGAGAAGTAACGAAGACTTAAACCAACGGCTTGGTCGCTCTTGTCTCCTATTTTCGAATAGGCAGAAAGATATGCCATGTAGACATCTGTCAATCCCAAAGAACGGAGCCACGGAGTATAAGTTACAGCAATTCCTATGTCTTTTTCAGCAAAAGCCAGCTTGGAGTTGTTGAAGTGCATGGTGTTGGCATCCGGTGAAATGGCAAGACCTGCATCTCCCATAGCTCCCGAACGAGCTTCTGGAATAATTCGTAAAAATGGCACTGCTGTAATGATGGTGTTGGTACAAGGGCCTCCATCAGGGCCTACCCAGCCATTATCGACATTATAACTGCATCCGAATTGTGCAGAAAGGTTGTTCGAGAGGGCAATGGTTAAGAGGGCGGTAAATAATACCCAATACATCTTTTTCATAACCAAGTTATTTAATAATTAGTCCGCAAATATATAAGAAGCTATTATTATATTGTTCATAGGAATATACTTTCATTAACATTTCTCGAAAATCCGATTCAGAATGGAAATCCAAATTAGAAAGGACGAAAGATATAAAAGTCCGATTTTACTGTTTTAGCTTCTTAAATGATTAAAAAATAATTGGGTAAAGTTTAACCATATAAATGTATTTAAAAGTTGGTTTGTATTAATTGATATTGTAATTGTCTTATCTTAAAATGACTAATTTCTCAAATTCGCTGCTTATAATTTGATTTAAATTATCGTTGGCAAAGTTACCAATACTTATTTTATATAAATATACTCCTCGACCAATTTTATCTCCATAATCATCTCTTCCATCCCAATTGATGCCTGTAATTCGATTTCCATCGGCAAAAACATCTTCATGGATAGTTTTAACCAATTTACCCGAAATGGTAAAAATATTAACCTGTACCCTTAACATCCGGCCAACTTGATTATGCTCAAATTGGAATTCCGTTTGGGTGGTGAATGGATTCGGATAATTCAGAACATGGTCTAGAGCGACTTCGGCATTGTCTTCAACAAGGAACTCGGTATAACCTTCTCCGGAATTGTTGGCAATATCCCATCCTTTTACAGTGATGGTATGAAGCCCTGGTTCTAAATTACTTAAAGGATATTGTGCTTGCCCCTTTTTAAAGTTGTCGACTTCTGCTTCGTAGAAATCATTCATGATGATGGTGTTTTGGGTGTTTTCGTCCAAAACGGCTGTCAAATCATGCCCGATTCCGGTTCCGGCAACATTAATTCCGAAGTCGTCTGTTAACTTTACGAGAATAATTGGATTTTGATTCGTTATTCCACCAAAAACAAATTCTTCGTTGTTCATAAAGACTTCCACAAGGGGGGGCGTATCATCAGAAATAGGGTTATCGGCAGTACCACCAATAATGATATCTTCATAAGAACCGGCAGCATCTTTGGACACCCCATCGTGTGCATAGTAACTGATTCTTCCTCGCCCATATTCATAGTCGATATCTTTGGGAACAATAAAAGAAAATTTAAATACTCCTTGGGTCACAGTCGCTGATCCTTTAAACAAAATATTTTTCTGGAGCTGGAATTCTTTTTCCCTACTCCCTTGATTATTGACAATCGGATCATTGACAAGTGTTGTTATCGTTTGTTCCTTGTCAAACACAGTAGGATATATAATGCCATTGAAATTATTCAAAAGATTTCCATTTTTATCAGCAATAAACCCGGAAATGGTTACTTCTTGAAGAGCCGAAAGGGTATCCAGCCCACTAACCACTTGATCGTTGATTTCTTGGGTAACCACATCGTATTCCGGCAAAGCCAAATGTTGGGTGGGATCTCCAATAAGAGCAAATTTTCTAGCATTCGTTGTACTCGTATCTTGGGAGTTGCTGTTTTTTGCCAATCTTAAAATTTCTCCTAAAGTCGGATATTCTCCGTCCACTTGTTCAAATAAATGGTTGAATGTGGCTTCGGTCAATCTTTTGTTTGCATTAGAATAAACGGCTCTTGAAGTCGTGAACAATCCAATGCCCCCTCCGTTTTCGTTGAGGTAGACCAATTCGCCTGCACTAACCCTTTCCGGGTCGTCATAAGCTGTGAAAGAGCAGGTCGCCGTAATAAATAAGGGAAGCTTGTCTTCGTTGCTCCAATTGTTGATATCGGAAACGAGCAACACTCTTTCTTGTGCCCATCCCGTGGGGCCTCCATGCCCTAGATAATTACAAACCAATTGCCCTTTGAAGATGGAGCTATTCAAAGAAGCTTGTGCATCCGGATAGGCATCTCCGCCCGAAGAGGATTCCTGTCTAAAGGCATCCAGATAAATCTTATTGATATTGAATTTGTGATAGGAGGTGTCAATTAAAGTCGCGATTTGGTCAGCTTGATCGATATGGGTGTTTTTATCCTCGTCATCGGCGACATAGGTGATGTTGTTTCTCCAATCTCCTAATGCTTCGAAAGAAGTATCATACTTAATGATTTTATCAACAATTTTTTCAGCCTCGAAAGCCGTTTTGACAGGAATCCGACCCACGGCAATATCCAAGGCTCCTTCTAAATCTTGTCCTTCGTCCATGCTGAGTAGAGCAAAGTAATCATCGGTAGGAAAGGCTTCGATGGGGTTGAGGGATTCAACTGTTTCAAAAACAGGAATGAATCGAGAATTGATTTCGATATTGTAAATGTCTCTGAAGTCAAAAGAACCATCTCCGAAAAGGATTAAATATTTGAACTGGTTGGTTCTGTCATAAATCATTTTTGCCATATCCCGAATCGCTAAAGGATCCAAAGAACCGGAAGAAAATTCGTTGTACACTTGGTCAATATCCGCCATAGCAATGCTCATCCCCGAATGGCTTTCCCGGTGCTCCTTGAATCTTTCGGCTGCGGCTGAGAAATCCTTATGGTAAATTAACAGAGCATCAACATCAGTAATTTGATGTAAATTTTGATTGGGAATAGATCCTATAGCTGTTGGAGTTTGGAAATTTCCTGTAGCATCAAAAGCGATGAATTCTTTTAACGATTCTGTGTTTGCCGAAAAAGTACCCGAATTTCCACTTGTGCTATATTGTTGCCTAAAAGGTAAAACAGGATTGGAAATGTCCCAAATCTGGATATTTCCATTCATATTCCCCATTTGGAATTCAGTTACTCCTTGCCCAATGCTATTGGCATCCCGGAAAGTTAGTTCTGTACCATTATAAATAAGATTCCTTCTAAAATTCAATCGGATGAAATCCAACCAAGCTTCTCCTCCAGGTGCATTGTAGGTGAGTTTGATGTTCGGATTTTGTGAGGCAGGAAAATTTTCGGAGACGATTCCTCTCCTAGCATAGATACCTTCAGGATTGGAGGTGTTGGATTGCGAAATCGTATTGCTTTGAAATTGTTCTCCTCCTGCTACTACCTTGAATGAACTGCTAGAACTTCTTCGGGCTACCATTTCTACCTGTAGACGAATAGGTTCATTGGTATCTATATTGGGAATGCTGAAAGGGTAATCCTTTTCGGTTGTGATTTCAAATTTATCCCCGAACCATTGGCTGCCCGAACCCAAGGCATTTCCATAATCTTTTAACAAATTATACCTGTTTTCTTCGAAAACAAGATAATCATCAAAAGTGTTGGTCGAATATGTGGGATTGTTTTGAGAAGGCTGTTCGCTTATCCTCAAGCCATTGCCCGAGCTTATCTTTATAAAATAGTAGTTGTTACCATCATAGATGTTGGATTGGACGGAGAATACATTACTATTAGGATCATAATGTTTTTTTGAAGAACCTTCGGCATAAAATAAGATATAATCATTTTGGTTGAAAGAACCATCGTTTTCACCAATAATAGTGATGGCGTTTTCTACAACATCATCATGCCTGAAATCACTATTTTTGCCAGGCAAGGAACCGCCTCCATTACCTAGTATTTTGATGGTTCTCGGATCGATATTGTCGATGTCGATATTTAAGTCGTTTTTTAAGAAATCATATCCGATTTTATGGATGCCATGAGTAGAGGTTGATATTTTATAGATATCCCCATCCGACAAGGCGGAAATATAAGTATTGTTCCTAGGAGAAATTCCTCCAGACTGTGGATAATGATCGATCTGAATCCTACAAGATGTTAATTTTTGAATGATGGGATTTCCATCCGTTTTCAAGGGGATGAAAGTAATTTTGCAATAAGGTTTTTTCCTTTCCCACTCTATTCTTGAATGTACTTTGATATGATTCCTCAATCTAGTGAAACTCCCTTCGTAAGTAACATCTTCATAAAGGTCGTCAACCAACCGAGCTTGTACGGTACCCCCTTGGCTCAATGGTATCCGAACCATATAAAGAGGTAGTTGCTCTGGGTCATTTGTTGTGAAACTTTCTTCGAAACCATCCAGGAAGTTATCCTTCCAATCCAATTGGACATCCAAATAGGAGGTCTCTTGCCCGAAGAGGGATAAGGGAAAGGAAAGGCAAATCAAAACAATTGATAAAAAGTGATGTTTGTGTTTCATGGTCTTAAAAAAAAATTGAGTTCTTATTAAAAGCAAGTTAGGTTCCATTGAAGTGTTATAAAAACGTTAAAGCATAAATTGTATTGTTTGTGTAACATACAATTATTAGAATATTGATAGTTAATTACTAAGTTGGGTTAAATTACGGGAACACACAATATTTTTTCTTTGGTACAATTCTATCATTAGACAAAAGTAACGATCTAAATTTCACCATCTAATATTAAAGCCGGTAATTTTAATTCATCCATTTGGATAAAATTATGATGAGAAGAATACAAGTTGTTGTCTTTACCTCCCTTTTTATTTCGATTCTGTCATTTGGAGGACGATTGCAAGCACAAGATCCTGTGTTCAGCCAATTCTTTTCTTCCCCAATGAATCTGAACCCTGCTTTCGCAGGAACCACCTATTCGCCAAGAATAGCGTTAAATTATCGAAACCAATGGTCCTCTATTTTCAATGCTTATGTTACCTATGCTGTATCTTATGATCAGTATTTTGAAAATTTGAATAGTGGTATAGGTTTTTCTGCACTTATCGACAAAGCAGGAGATGGTATATATAATACAGGGGCGTTTAATCTTACCTATGCTTATCGTTTACCTATTACGGATGAAATTTTTATAAAAGGAGGCGTACAAGCAGGAATGTACCAAGTAAGTTTGGATTGGGACAGACTCGTGTTTTTGGATCAATTAGATCCTATGGAAGGACCCATAAATGTGTCCGAAGAAAATAGACCAGAAGAACTATCTAAATCTGTTTTTGATGTGTCCAGTGGAATTCTGGTATATAGCCCGATGTTTTATGCGGGGATAACCTTGCATCACCTAAACACCCCGAACCAAAGTCTATTAAATGTGAATCAAGGACTGTTGGACGGATTGCCCATGCGGCTTACTTTACATGGAGGAGCACAAATTTCCTTAACTCGGAACAATAACAATAAATTTAAGACGTTCATATCACCGAATATCATGTATTCGAAACAAGATGCTTTCCAACAAGTCAATTTAGGAACATATGTAGGATTGGGACCCATTTACACAGGTGTTTGGTTCAGGCATACTTTCTCAAATCCCGATGCAGCTATCTTTCTGATTGGATATTCAAAAGGAATATTCAAAATAGGATATAGTTATGATTGGACGGTATCAAAACTTCAAGCCCAATCGAATGGATCTCATGAATTGAGCATCATACTTAATTTCGATGGAGGCAAAAAACGTAAGCCGGATTATAACGATTGTTTGAAAATATTTAGATAATGATTCCATTTTAGGAATCCCTTTTGTAAAATTAAGGATCATTTTTACTGCCAAAATGTAGTAAGGGAATGGTTTTTGTTTATATTTGTTAGTCGAATTTCATAAGGAAAAAGAAAACTTAGTTTAATGAAGAATCTTTTGGGATTTGGTTTTGCACTAGTCATACTAGTTTTGCTAACCTCTAGTTGTGGTAAAAA
>JAHDDR010000185.1 GCA_020629255.1 Saprospiraceae bacterium
TTTGAATCAAGAAATGGGAAATAAAAATACTTTTTCTTTCGAAGAATACATCCTTGAAGATCAAGGAGCAGAAATAGATGATACCTCTTTCCAACATACCATTTATTCAAGTGATTTCACCGGTGATGGAATAGAAGATAAAATTTACATTACGACTTATATGTCGAATTATTTCGGATATGTTTTTGATGGAAAAACAAAAGAAGAAATACCACAATCCGGTTGGGTGAATTTCATTTCCAAACCCGGAAGGGAAATGCATTTGGAATTTAAAGATCTCACCTGCGACGGAGCCAACGAAATTATACAACATTCTATTTTTGGTAAAAAAAACAATCGGATTCATCTGGATATTCTAAAATACCAGAACGATTCTCTACAACAAGTTTTCACCAATGAAATAACTAGAAAAAAAGAGGAATGGGATTTCTCTTTATATTCTTCTTTTTTTGACAAAGATAAATGCGACAGTTCTTTTTATTTAATTCCTAGTGGTTATATGATAAAAGATACTCTTAATAATAAAATAGAATATATTCTAAAACATAAAATCAGAATGGGAGGATCATTAATTGGTCCTACTGAATCTAAAGATAGAACTATTTATTCTTTTAATGGCAACCAATTTGTTTTTAAAGAAATAAAAAAACCACATCAAAAATAAATTTCTTGAGCCAAACGGAATGTATTCGCATGTGCTTCTACAATATCAAATATTTTGGGAGAATATCCTCCTCCCATAGAAACAGCAACAGGTATATTATTTTTTTTACATTGCTCAAAAACAAACCGGTCTCTTTCTTTACATCCTTCCTTAGAAATGTTTAATCTTCCCAATTTATCCGAAGCAATAATATCCACACCGGATAAATATAAAACAATATCAGGTTGAACATCATCTATTAATTTTGGCAATGTATTTTTTAGCGTCGACAAAAACAATTCATCTTCGCATTTATCGGGCAAACCAATATCCAAATCTGATTTTTCTTTCTGTGTCGGATAATTTTTTTCTCCGTGCATCGAAAAAGTAAAAACCCGAGGTTCATTTTCAAAAATTTTAGCTGTACCATTTCCTTGGTGGACATCCAAATCGACAATTAATATTTTTTCAGCTATTTTATTATCCAATAAATAATTCGCCGCAATTGCAAAATCATTCAACAAACAAAAGCCCTCTCCCCTATCCCGAAAAGAATGATGCGTACCTCCCGCCACGTTCATGGCAACGCCAAATTGCATAGAATACAAACAACAATCAATCGTTCCTTGAGAAATGTGAGTCCCTCTTTGTATCAATTCCTTTCTAACCGGAAATCCGATTTTACGAATTTCCCGTGCAGATAATTCGAGGTTCTTTAATTTGTTCCAATAAGTTTTGCTATGAGTTTTTAAAATAATTGCTTCCGTTAATGCTTGAGGGTGGAAAAAATTATGATCCGAAACCGTGCCCTCATACAAGAGCTGTTCGGGAATCAATTCATATTTCATCATCGGGAAACGATGATTCTCCGGTAATTGGTATTTATATATCGGTGAATAAGCTATCTTCAACATATCATTCCCTCTAAGGGATTCTTTCTTCGGCTATAATTTTAGGAAACATAAAAATATTAATCCGGTTTACCAATCCATTTTGAAATTTACTTGTAAATTTGGCTTCAAATTAAAATCAGACCGACATGGCGAAAAGAGTAACAAAGAAAAAGAAGAAACCCACTTATAGCAAGGAGATGTTTTTTCAATGGTACGAAACAGCACTTCGAGTTCGTAGATTTGAAGAAAGAGCCTTGGTGGAATATGGCAAGCAGAACATTAGGGGTTTCTGCCATGTCTATATCGGTCAAGAAGCCATCGCTGCTGCTCTTACCTCTGCCATCACGCCAGATGATGCCGTTGTAACAGCTTACCGCCAACACGGTGTAGCCCTTGCCCGAGGACTGACCAGCCGCGAATGTATGGCTGAATTGTTTGGCAAATTTACCGGCTGTGTAAAAGGAAAGGGAGGATCGATGCACTTCTTTTCCAAAAAACACAACTATTTTGGAGGAAACGGAATCGTAGGGGCTCAAATCCCGATTGGTACAGGTATCGCTTTTGCTGAAAAATACAAAGGAACCAACAACATTTGTGTCTGTATGTTCGGAGACGGGGCTGCTCGTCAAGGAGCCTTGTATGAATCTTTCAATATGGCGATGAATTGGAAAGTGCCGGTTCTTTATATTGTAGAGAACAACGGTTATGCCATGGGTACATCGGTTTCCAGAACCAGTAATGTCCACGACATCCATCATGTAGGAGAAGCCTTTGGCATGCCTCATAGAGATGTAGACGGTATGGATACCATCAAAGTTCACGAAGCCATGAAAGAAGCTGTAGATCACATTCGTGCCGGAAATGGTCCTTATTTCTTAGAAATCAAGACCTATCGGTATAAAGGCCACTCCGTTTCCGACCCTGCGAAATATAGAACCCGAGAAGAATTGAATTCATATCGGGACAGAGATCCGATCAAGCAATTGGAACGAATGATTTTGGAGGATAAAATTGGAACTGAAGACGAAATCAAGGCAGTAAAAGCTAAAATTAAGGAAGAGATCGAGGATTCCGTTAAATTCTCTTTAGAATCTCCCCTCCCCCCGGTTGAAGAACTTTGGACCGACAATTATGTCCAAGAAGATTACCCTTTCATCAAAGATTAATCATCTGCCTAAAATTTCGAATATGTATTTCTTTATCTTATAATGAGATGAAGGGAAGTCATGGTTTAAAAGGAACAGCTTAGGAATATTTCTAAGCTGTTCCTTTTTTTCTATGTTTTATAAGGAAACTTTATTTATCTTTGTGCCGATTTTTCAAAAAACCGTAAAAATTAAACGGATAAATGGCAAGAAGAAAAAAAGTCCAAAAGCAGGAAGAAGAAACGTTAGTAGACGTTGTAGGAAAAGTAGAAACACTACAAGATTATGTAGAACAGAATTCTAGTAAAGTTTTAAGCATCATTGGTTTATTTGTATTGATAGTTGGAGGTTTTCTAGCATATCAGTTCATGTATAAAGCACCTCGGAATGCCGAAGCTATGAATATGCTCTCCAAAGCTCAATTACAATTCGAAAAAGACTCATTCGCATTGGCATTGGACAATCCGGGTGGAGGCTCTAAAGGGTTCCTGGATATCATTGATGAATATTCTGGAACAAATGCAGCCAATTTGGCTAATTTCTATGCTGGTATCAGTTACTTGAATTTAGGTAGTTTTGATGTTGCTGCTGATTATTTGAATGATTATTCTCCTAAAGATGATATCACTCCGGCTCAAAAATATGCTGCCTTAGGAGATGCATATGCAGAATTGGGAGAAAAAGACAAAGCGATTAGTAATTACAAAAAGGCAACGACCACATCAACCAATGGATTTGTTACACCCATTAACTTATTAAAATTGGGAATGTATCTACAATCCAATGGAGATGCTGAAGGAGCAAAACAGGCCTTCGCTAAAATCAAAAGCGATTACCCTAAGTCTTCCGTATACGATGAAGCTGAAAAATACCTGATTAGAGCAGGTAACTAAATATTATACACCTTATGATTTAAAAAGGCAAGACATTTTTTGTTCTTGCCTTTTTTGCTCTTTAGACATGTGTACAGTTACATATATACCAACAGGGAAAGAATCTTTCATACTTACCTCTAATCGGGATGAAAGCCCTTTACGATCTCCTGAAAACATATCACAAGAAAAGGATCTGATTTTTCCTCGAGATATAAAAGGTGGCTCTTGGATTTGTGCTTCAAAACAGAACAAACTCGTTTGTTTATTGAATGGGGCTTTCCAAAAACATCGGCACCAACCGCCCTATCCTAAAAGCCGGGGAATCATTGTTAAAGAATTTTTCGATTTTGATTCTACTCTGGATTTTTACAAAGAATATAATCTCGATGGAATCGAACCCTTTACTATGGTTGTTTGGGATAATGGCTCCTTATACCAATTGAGGCGTGACGAACAGAAAACCTACCTCACCCCACTCGATACCCAATCGACTTACCTTTGGTCTTCTGCTCCTTTGTATGATTTCCCTGCCAAGAGAAAAAGACAAAAATGGTTTGATGATTGGAAGAACAATCAAACACAATTTACCCAAGAGATCATCTTGGATTTCCATAAAAACGGAGGCGAAAAAGATGATCATATCGGCTTCGTCATGAATCGCATTTTTTTGAGAACGGTCAGTATTACTCAAGTTACAGGAACGAGCAAAAAAATGGATATGATGTATTATGATTTAATCCGAGAAAAGACAGACCAAAAGGAAATTCCATTTCAATAAAAAAGGAAGATGCACGAATACGAATCACTAAGAGAATTGAGGAATGAATTACCCAGGATGCCTCTTATCCAAAAAGGAGCCTTCCAAAATTTGGATTTGAATAAAGTAAAGACTTTGATTCTCCAATCCTCTTTTAAGGATTGTCTTTTTTTGGGCTGCAAAATGGATAAAGAGATTCGGGAACACATCATGGACAAAGGAAAAAATATCATTTTCCCTAAAATGAGGATTCCCTTCAAGATGTTCACTTCCAAATTGTATAGCCCTTCTACTATGTACCAAGGGTATGATAAAGATCATCCGGAAACCTATCATACTACTTATGATAAAAAGGTCTATGATCATTACATGGCACAAGGGGGAGCAGAACCCAGTACCATTTATGAATCCCTGGCTCGTAGAATCCATGACCATTCCATTACCGATGCCTTAACAGATTTTATTCGACGATACGATTCTAAAAAAATCATTGCCATCATGGGTGGGCATAGTTTGAAAAGAGGCAGTAAGGATTATAAGAATGTCTGTTACATTTCTAAATCCCTAACCGAAAAGGGATATTTGATGATTTCTGGAGGGGGGCCCGGTGCAATGGAAGCGACCCACGTCGGTGCTTGGTTTGCCGGAAGAACGAAAAAGGATCTCAATGAAGGCATTAAAATACTAAAACAATGTCCAAGTTATAAACCCCAAGAAGATTGGCTCAGAACGTCTTTCGAGGTCATTGAAAAATACCCTCAAGTCAAGAAATATCAGAGCATTGGCATTCCTACTTGGCTCTATGGGCATGAACCTCCTACTCCATTTGCGACTAAAATTGCCAAGTATTTTGCTAATAGTGTACGGGAAGAAGGTCTTTTGGCAATTGCTAAGGGAGGCGTTGTATATTCGCCAGGCAGTGCTGGAACCATTCAAGAGATTTTCCAAGATGCTTGCCAAAATCATTATGTCTCCTACGAGCATCCTAGCCCCATGGTATTCATCAATACCAAATATTGGACAGAGAAAAAACCCGTTTATCCTTTCCTGTTCGACATGAATAAAAAAGGGAATTATAAAAACCTCTTGTTATCCATTCATGATGATGTGGATGGTGTGGTGAATGATATCCTTAAATTTTCGGGTTCTGAAGATTGAGTTATTACTGCTGCCGGATCATCAATTCCGACAAAATGTCATATTGTCAGTCAAAAATATGCCATTCCTTCCTTCAAAAAGGACAATTTAACATCAAAACAGGCCTAAAGTTGGCATGGCACAGCAATTGATGAATGATAATTGTATCATAATTTTTTCGCACATAAATATTGATTAAAATATACTTTTGACATGGGTAAAATTATTGGAATAGACTTAGGTACGACCAATTCATGCGTATCAGTGATGGAAGGAAATGAACCTGTAGTCATCCCGAATGAGGAGGGCCGCAGAACCACTCCATCCATAGTAGCTTTCGTAGAAGGAGGTGAAAGAAAAGTTGGTGACCCGGCGAAGCGTCAGGCGATTACCAATCCTACAAAAACAATTAGCTCTATTAAGAGATTCATGGGAACACGTTTCAGTGAAGTGAGCAACGAAGTGAAGCGTTCTGCCTACAAAGCAGTGAAAGGAGACAACGACACCGTTAGAGTTGATATCGACGGTCGTTTATACACGCCTCAAGAAATTTCTGCAATGGTGCTTCAGAAAATGAAGAAAACAGCAGAAGATTATCTAGGAACAACAGTAACGGAAGCCGTTATTACCGTACCTGCATATTTCAACGATTCTCAGAGACAAGCGACGAAAGAAGCGGGCGAAATTGCCGGTCTTACGGTAAAAAGAATCGTGAACGAGCCGACTGCAGCTGCATTGGCTTATGGTCTGGATAAAAAAGATTTGGACCAAACCATCGCTGTATATGATTTGGGGGGTGGTACCTTCGATATTTCCATACTAGAATTAGGTGATGGTATCTTCGAAGTAAAATCGACCAATGGTGATACTCACTTAGGTGGTGATGATTTTGATCAAGTTATTATTGAGTGGATGGCCAATGAGTTCCAAAAGACGGAAAACATGGATTTGAGAAAAGATCCGATGGCTCTCCAAAGACTAAAAGATGCGGCTGAGAAGGCTAAGATTGAATTATCTTCCGGAAATGTTGCCGATATCAATCTTCCTTATATAACAGCTCAGGATGGTGTTCCTAAGCACTTGGTTTTGAAATTGACGCGTGCATTGTTCGAGCAATTGGCTCACGATTTGGTTCAAAGAACCTTGAAGCCTTGCCAAGAAGCTTTGAAAGATGCCGGCTTGAGCAAATCAGATATTGATGAAGTGATTCTTGTCGGTGGTTCTACTCGTATTCCTAGAATCCAACAAGCAGTGGAGGAATTCTTCGGTAAGAAGCCCAATCGCTCTGTAAATCCTGATGAGGTGGTCGCCATTGGTGCTGCTATCCAAGGAGGTGTATTGAGTGGTGATGTGCAAGACGTTGTTCTTTTGGATGTAACGCCTCTTTCTATGGGGATCGAAACGATGGGTGGTGTTTATGATGTTGTTATTGATTCCAACGCTACGATTCCGACCAAAAAAATGAAAGTTTATTCTACCGCTTCGGACAACCAACCTTCTGTTGAGATTCATATCTTACAAGGAGAGCGTCCGATGGCTCGGGATAATAGAACAGTAGGTCGTTTTGTTTTGAGTGATATTCCTCCGGCTCCAAGAGGTGTTCCTCAAATTGAAGTGACTTTCGATATGGATGCCAATGGTATCTTGAATGTTTCTGCGAAAGACAAAGGAACAGGCAAGGAACAAACCATTCGTATTGAGGCTTCTACGGGGCTTTCTAAGGAAGAAATCGAAAAGATGAGGGCTGAGGCAGAAGCGAATGCTGATGCTGACAAAGCGGCTCGTGAAAAGGTCGATAAAATGAATGCTGCGGATTCTTTGATTTTCCAAACGGAAAAACAATTGAAGGAATACGGAGAAAAAATTCCTGCGGATAAGAAAGGAGCTATCGAGGATGCTTTGGCTGAATTGAGAACGGCTCATCAATCTGAAGATTTGGATGGTATTGAAAAAGCGTCTGCAAAAATGCAGGAGGCTTGGACAGCGGCAAGTCAGGACATGTATGCGAATACACAGGATACGACTGCTGATCCAAATGCCGGTGCCAATGATGCCACTACTGAAAATAATGACAGCGGTTCTGGCGAGGATGTGGAAGATGTGGAATTCGAGGAAGTTGATGATAATACGAAGTAAATCTTTCAATTATACTTTTTCATGGAACCCGAACGGAATTTTTCGTTCGGGTTTTTGTTTTTCGCCCTATCTTTGATTCATTAAACAAATATCATGAAATACTTTTTCTCTTTAATACTTTTTCTTTTTTACTTGGGTTCTTCATCTGCTCAAGAAGATTCTCTGGATTTTGATATTGCCGCTTTTGTCTGGATGGATTCGATGGTGGTCACTGCTCAAAAAGGGGGTTTCGATGTGGATGAATTCATACAAATGGTGCAAGAGGATGAGACCTTTTATCAAGCCTTCAAAAATCTGAGAACCTTGACTTATTCTGCCGATAATGAAATTATCATGTATGATAAAAAGGATCAGGAGGTGGCTCAATATTCCAGTAAGACTATTCAAACCGTGGTGGATAATTGTAGAACCATGGAATATCTAGATGAAAATATATCGGGTAATTTTTATAAGAATAATAAAAAGAAATATAAATATTATACGGCTAAAATGTATGATCGTTTATTTTTCACGCATGGAGAAAAATGCGAAAGAAAAAAAACAAATGGAACGACTCCTTCTAAGAAAAAGGGTATGGAAAAATATGTGGAAGAATTAAAGACATTAATTTTTAAACCGGGGCAAAAAGTAAATGTTCCTTTAATTAAAAATAAAACAGCTATTTTTTCTAAGGAAATGATGCCTCTTTATGATTATTCCATTACTTCTCAAAAATATGTAGATAGCACGGATTGTTATGTTTTCACTGCGAAAGTAAAAGACGATTTTATGGATAAGGAAAAAAAGACCGTCGTTAAACATTTACGAACTTATTTTTCTAAAGATGATTTTCAAGTCATTGCCCGGGATTATACTGTTTCTTACAAAAGTGCTTTGTATGATTTTGATGTGACGATGAATATTAAATTACAACGCTTGGGAGATTTATATGTGCCTTCTTTTATTTCTTATGATGGTTGGTGGGATGTTCCTACAAAGAAGCCCGAAAAATCTAATTTCCAGGCTTCTTTTTATGATTTTAAATAAAATTATAGTCTTTTGGTGTTCGTTCCTTTTTGCTTGCACAAAAACGAACCCAAAAAGTGCACTTTTTCAAAGGTATTTTTCTCCCTCTGGTCGAAAACCACTCATGAATCCCTAAATTTTTTCCAAGGGTTCAAAAATTTTTAACGGGACTCATTCGCTATACTAGTGAAAAAGAAAAATTTCTTCTTTGTTTCTTGAAGCCACTTT
>JAHDDR010000186.1:0-5604 GCA_020629255.1 Saprospiraceae bacterium
TTATTCTTCCCACAAAGGTTCTCCATTGGAATTGGTGGTTAAAACATCACTCATATAATCGAAAAAGGGCCGCATTGCCAAATATGCTTTCACTACTTTTTTACGAAAGGTTTTGGATAAGACTTGCTCATCTGTAAAATGGTGAACCAACAGATATTGTTTGTATCTCAATAAATCTATAGCAGCATGATCTTTTGGGTATCCCCTAGGAGCTGTTTTGACTTGGTTGCCCTTCAGTTCTCCAAAATATTTTTTGAAAGTTTTATTTTGGATGATGTCTCTCAGATAAGAATCATCTGAAGCAATGTCTTGCCTGATTCGTGCCAAATCGGGCGAATTAGGATTCCAAAACCCTCCTGCTACAAATGATTGATCATTGGGTTGAATATGGAAATACATGCCTCCTCTCCTCCATTTGGTTGCTCTCACCATAAACCCACATAAATGATCTTGGTAAGGTGTTTTGTCTTTTGAAAAACGAACATCCCGATAAATCCGATATAACTTTAATTTTTCGATTTCGTCATGTTCTTCCATGTCTGCCCGAAGAGCTTCTCCAAAAATTTTGACATCTTCTTTGGCATCCAAATAAAGGGATTTGTTTTGGGCAAACCAATCCCGATTATTATTCTTGGCAATCTTGTTTAAAAAATCGAATGTGGATGTATTGATATGTGTCTTAGCCATTTTGTGTAGGATTCAAATAAACACGTTGATAGAATATTCTGGAAACAAGGGTAGCAATAATGACAATAATAGCTCCACCATATCCTCCATCATCAATAAAATAATGAGCAAAAAAGGCCAGTATTCCATCAAAGAAAAAACCAGCATAAGCCCATTCAGTCAATACCTTTACTTTCTTGGAAAGAACAGCTATAACTCCTAATATTTTGGCTACTGCCAATGGGTAAATAATATATGTAGGATAACCAAATCCTTCAAAGAGTCCTTTCACCATTTCATATTTCATGAAGTACATGGTGGCAGAAAATAGGAAGATCAAGCACATGATTCCTGTGCTGATCCAGTATATAATTTTATCACTTTTCATATTTGATATGTATTAGATTTCTTGCAAAACTAAAAAACCCACCCTTATTCTTATAAATGAGGGTGGGTAAATCATGTCAGTTTATGACATTAGACCTAAAGTGTCCCTCTTAACTCTTGTTCTCTTTCTATGGCCTCAAACAAGGCTTTGAAATTTCCTTTTCCAAAAGAAGTGGCTCCTTTTCTTTGAATGATTTCAAAGAACATGGTTGGACGAGCTTGTACTGTTTTGGTAAAGATTTGAAGAAGATATCCTTCATCATCCCTATCCACCAAAATGCCTAATTCTCTGAGGGAATCTATGTCTTCATCGATCTTCCCTACCCTTTCTTCCAATACATCATAATAGGTAGTGGGTACTTTTAGAAATTCCACACCTCTGTTTTGTAATTCGGTTACTGTTTGGATAATATTATCTGTAGCCACTGCAATGTGTTGTACTCCTTCTCCTTCATAAAAATCCAGATATTCATCTACTTGGGATTTCTTCAATCCTGGCGCTGGCTCATTGATGGGGAATTTGATTCTTCCATTTCCATTGCTCATGACCTTTGACATGAGGGCAGTATATTCTGTAGAAATATCTTTGTCATCAAAAGACATAATTTGAGTGAAACCCATTACTTTTTCATAGAAATCTACCCAATAATTCATCCGACCCAATTCGACATTCCCAACCATGTGATCCACAAATTTCAAACCAATGGGTTCTGGGTTATAGGATGTATTCCATGCTTTGAATCCTGGGAGGAAAACACCATTGTAGTCTTTTCTTTCTACAAAAATATGAACCACTTCACCATAAGAGTAAATTCCAGAACGAACCACTTGTCCTTGATCATCTTTTTCTACTACAGGTTCCATGAAAGAAGTTGCTCCACGTTTCATCGCTTCATTGTAAGCATAGGTAGCATCATCCACCCAAAGGGCAGTCACTTTTACACCATCACCATGTTTGTCGATATGCTTCCCCACTTCTGTTCCACTTCTTAAAGGAGAAGTCAAAACCAACCTGATCTTATCTTGAACCACAACATAAGACTCATACTCTTTATTTCCTGTTTCCAATCCAGCGTAAGCTAATGATTTGAACCCAAAAGCCGATTTATAATAATGTGCTGCCTGCTTGGAATTGCTGACATATAATTCGATATAATCTGTACCATTAATCGGCATGAAGTCTTTGGCTCCTTCGTGAAGTTTTTCCAATTTTGGTGTGGTCAATGACATTGATTTAAAATTTAATTGTTACAACAATATTTGTCATAGCAAATATATTAATTTTTATCTGATTTTCAAAATGGTTTTATGACTCTTCGAAGTTGGAAAAGATTTGATCCATGATTCGGATGAATTGTTGATAGTCCTCATGGGTCAATCCATTCCATCCTTTTCTACGTAAATCTTCTACCACAGGCAGAACTTTTTGATAGGTCTTCTTACCCTTTGATGTTAAAAATATATGATGTTTCCGTCGATCATTGGGAGAAGGTTCTCTTTTAGTCAATCCCTTTTTACATAACAAATCTATGATACGGGATACGGTAGGTGCATTTTTGAAACTACCATTTCCCAACTCATTTTGAGAAATGCCATCTTTTTGGGAAAGGCTATCCAATAAGACCCATTGTTCGGTTGTAATATCAATATTGGCTTCTTTGAAGGCTTGGGTGTATTTCCATTTAATGAGCTTAATGGTTCGATCCATGTAGGCTCCAAAATTCTTTGTTTCCTTGTTTTTTTGCATGGTGTAAAGATAAGATGTAATTTGTGAGAATGAAATGTTCCCATATCACATTTTGGTTTTTCGCTTTGTTTTATTCTTCCTTTTGGTGGGCTTGTGGATCGGATCAAGATACTCCAACAAAATATGTATCTGAAAATTTGAGTGTTGATACTTATGAGGTTTCGATCAAGGAATTCAGAGCCTTCATTCAAGCTACCCAATTCATTACTACTTCGGATAGTATTGGTTGGTCGGGTGTTTTTAATCCGACATCCTTAAAATGGGATATTGTAGAAAAAGCCAATTGGGAAAAACCAGATGGACAACAAATGGCTCAGGATCATTTTCCTGTAACGCATGTGAGTTATATGGATGCTTGTGCCTATTGTGCTTGGAAGAGGGGTCGTCTACCCACCGCAAAAGAATGGGATCAAATAGCTGGAGAAAAAGTGATAAAAGGAAATGTTTGGGAAGGTCCTTTTCCTTATTCTGATTCTGGAAAAGATGGTTATCCAAAATCCATTGCTCCTATCGGGCAATTTGTGCCCAATGGTTTGGGCATCCATGATTTGTTCGGAAATGTTTGGGAATGGACCACATCAAAAAATGAAAAGGGGGATATGATTATCAAAGGGGGAAGTTTTTTGTGTGATATCAGTTTTTGTTCGGGTTATATTCCTTCTCGTTATCAAACCACCGCTATGGATAGTGGCTTGAATCATTTGGGTTTTCGGTGTGTGTATGA
The DNA here is from genome assembly GCA_020629255.1 of Saprospiraceae bacterium. Classification (GTDB taxonomy): domain Bacteria; phylum Bacteroidota; class Bacteroidia; order Chitinophagales; family Saprospiraceae; genus JAHDCE01. The sequence goes on from JAHDDR010000186.1 coordinate 3,525, forward strand.
TGAGTAACCCCTACCCTATCTGCGGAGGATCGCCATCAGGAATTTGGTTGAGACTGGAACTAGATAACAGGATATTCATTTCTTCTATGGCGGCTTCGTTTAGGATTTGAACCCGTTGTTCTGCATCACAATCCCATTTCATGAGTTTGGCGTTTAGGGATTGTATATTAGATAAAACCAAGAGTTGCTCTGTTGTGGCATAATCCCGAATATTTCCTTTTTTGTTGGGATTTTGCCGTTTCCATTCATTGGCAGTCATACCAAAAAGAGCCACATTGAGAACATCCGCCTCACTGGCAAAATAGAGTCCTTCTCTTTTTGTGTTTTGTACTTTAGGTGGGATGAGGTGTATCCTAACTGCTTCTGTATGGATTTTATAGTTTGCTTTGCTCATGATACGGTGTATCCGCCATTCCAAATTGTTTTGTTGAGCTTCTGCTTCCTTGAGTCTTTGGAATTCTTTGATGAGATACATCTTGAATACCGGACTGAGCCATGTACCGAATTCCATGGCAATATCCCGATGGGCATAAGTACCTCCATACCGTCCAGCTCTTGACTGGATGCCGATGGCTCCTGTCATTTTTATCCATTGTTTGGAAGAAAGGACATAGGAGTTCAAACCAAGGTCACTTTTAATCCCATCCAAATGGGTGGGATTAAAAGTGGGGTTATTGAGTTGTTCCCAAATGGCTAGAAATTCGATGGTATTTCGATTTCGCATCCATCTTTGTATGACCACATCTGTCCGTTCATTGAACTTGCGGGCCATGTCTGTCAAACTCAGATATTCCTCCCCTTCTTTCGTTTGATCCAATTTGATCTCTATGCCTTGTACATTGATTTTCTTCTTCACTCTATGTTTGATTTTCTTTGTGGTTGATGCCCCAATCTTTCAGAATGTTTTCCTTATCCTCCCCTGCTGTGTGGGAGCCATGTTTCACTTCAGATTTTGTACGACTGAACCGTGGTGCAGGTGCGGGTTGTAAAATTCCATCCACTTCTATGTATGTATTCCGTGCTTTATTGTGGGGATGGTGGGGAGCTTCTTCATAACTCAAAACAGGAGCAAAACAAACATCTGTTCCTTCTAAAAGATCACACCATTCCTTTTGGGTTTTGGTTTTGAATTTTTGGGTAAGGATGGACTTGAGTTCCTTCCACTTTTCAGGATTGTTTTGATCTTGAAAAACTTCAATATCCAATTCTAATTTTTCAATCAATAATTGATAGAATTGTGGTTCTAAGGAACCAATGGAAATGTATTTATTATCTTGAGTTTTGTAGGCATCATAATAATGAGAACCTGAATCAATAAAATTAGTTCCTCTTTGAGTGGTCCATCTTCCTAGAGAATGTAGGGTATGGAAAACAGACATTAAAACCGCAGATCCATCTGTCATGGCTACATCAATGACCTGCCCTTTTCCTGATTTTTGGGTCTCAATTAGAGTTGCCAAAATACCTGTGACCAAAAACATAGCTCCCCCACCATAATCACCAACCAAGTTGATGGGAACAACGGGTTTTTCGTGAGGTCTTCCAATGGCATGTAATACTCCTGATAAGGATATATAATTGATATCATGACCTGCCACATGGGAAAGGGGGCCTTCTTGCCCCCACCCTGTCATCCGACCAAAAATCAATTTTGGATTTCTTTCCATACATATTTCGGGGCTGAGTCCCAATCGTTCCATCACCCCTGGTCTGAAGCCTTCGAAAAGAACATCGGCTTTCTCTATTAATTCTAACAAGGTATTTTTGTCTTCCTCTTTTTTCAAATCCAATATAATAGAGCGTTTTCCTCGTCTCGTTCCATCAGGTATTTTGAATTGGTAAAGGCTATTGGGTCGTTCTACCAAGATCACATCTGCCCCCATATCTGCCAGCATCATTCCAGCAAATGGAGCAGGACCCAAACCTCCCATTTCAATAATTTTGATTCCTTGTAATGGTCCCATTATTAAAGTTTTGAAATCATGGATTTAAGTTGATCAATTTTCTTGTTATAGGTTTGATTGACCCCTTCAAATCGTTCTGGAAATTTTTTCTTGATTGTATTGTGATACGATGCTGC
>JAHDDR010000186.1:5614-8808 GCA_020629255.1 Saprospiraceae bacterium
ATTGGTCACATTATTAAAGTTTTGAAATCATGGATTTGATCTCTTGTTATAGGTTTGATTGACCCCTTCAAATTGGAAATTTTTTCTTGTTTGTATTGTGATACGATGCTGCAAAAATAGGATTCTTTAAATTTTCATCCTCACTCAAATTTTCATCATATTGGGAAAATCTGGATAATTTTGCCATTTCTATAATTTCATTTTTTTCGATGTCTTCTTCCTTGTAAATATGTTTGATGATTTTTTCTTCAGCTATGGTCAATTCCATGTATAACTTTTTGAGGGTGGTTTCCAATTCTTTTTTCTTCGCTTTCTTAGATTCTTCCTTTGATTTTTTGGCTACTGCTTTTTTCTTTTTCTCTTCAATGGGATCTTTCAGATTTTCTTGCCGGATCATGGTTTGGAGATAACCCGCCACATTTTCTATCTCCTTTCCTCTTTTCAGTTGGTTTAAGGTATAAGATATCCCTTTCCTAATTTGTCCTTCTGAATGGATCGCCACCCATTTTCGAACCAACCCTTTACCCACCCATTCTTCAATAAGATTGTGGAGTTCATCCACTAAATCTTCATTGGAACCACTGGCACTTGGAAAGGGTATTTCTTGGATAACTGGTTCTTCTCGAGCCACTGTATTAGAAGAGATCATAAACATGATTTCATGAACTCTTCTTCCCCTTTTAATCGGTTCGAATGTGAATTTTATATCTGTATGTTTTTCTAAATCTCGTTGAGCTTTGAGCAATACTCGTTGTCTAAAATTTCCATATAGGGGATAATTGTCTTTGGTGCTTTTTTTGCCATTCAAATCAATTTCTTCAATCACTCCTATAATTTCTTTGAGTTCTTTCAATTCGAACTTCCTTCGACCAATTCTTTGGTATTGTTTCAACAACTCATATATACGTATAGAATAAGAACTGGGTAATTTCAAAATATTCCTTACATCATATGTTGTAAATTGAGATTTAAGTGAAAGTAGATAGGGTTTCATATCTGGATGAAAAGAAACATTGATGAATTTCGCATCATCTGGTTCCGCATCCAATGGGTTTTCTAAACCGATGATAATAGGTGTTGATAATTCCATCATCCCCTCATCTGTATTCTTGATGATTTTAATGATTTTCCGCATCAATTTAAATCCCCCTGCCCTAAGTCGTTCATAGGCATCTTTATTACTTTCCAAACCAAAATCTTTTACTAAATCACTCAGGTAAATTCGGTAAGAACAAAAATCTTCATCCTTCAATTTTACCATCGTGAGCATTTTGGTGAAAATTCGTGTTTCCCAAATATCAAACTTATAACGAGCCTCAACCAAATCATTTGATTTGCGGACTAGTTTGATGACATTCCTTTCGTCTTTTCTCTTTTTTTTGGTAATGATGCTTTTTGCCATAATAAAAATGATGAAACAACCCTCAATGTGTTATATTAACATGCCGCAAATTGTTGATTGTACTCAATCTGTTATATTTAATGTTATAAGGGTAAGGGACTAAACCCTCTTTATGTTACAAATATAACTCAATTTGTTATATAAAACCCTACAAGTGTTATAAATAAACCTCAAACCGTTATACTAAACCCTCCTTTTGTTATAGAAAAGGGCATACCTTTTTATAAATCAACGCATTATGCAGATGTAAAAGAGAGAAAAGAATAAAAAGAAAAGAAACAACTAAAAACAATCCTCAATGTGTTATAATTTTATTTTTAAATTGTTTCTCATCCAAATATAATTCGTAGTAAAGGACTTTAATCAAATCTTATTCATTTACTATAACATTTTGAGGGGAATATCTCTTTTATTCTTGCTTTCCCTCAATATTTACTAGATAATAACTTAGGTTCTAATTATCTTCTCCCTTCCTCAAAATGTTATAGTAAATCTTGGAAACAAGCTTCGTTTTAAATCACTACCTATAAAATACTGCTGATAACCAGGGTGTTATGATAAGACATATATAAAACAATACACATTATCCTTTGCACCTCTTTATGTTATACTTGAAGCTGAATCCTACCCTCTTTATGTTATAGTAGCTTTTTATTCTGAGAAAGGATGAATAGTAATTTATCAAGTTGTGATGATAGTATTGATATTTAAATCGCCCATAGATGTATGTATCTATGGGCGATTGGCTTGATAAACTGTTAAGTGTTGGGAATTAATTATTGCCTAATATTATAGGTAATCCATCTTTACCTGATCCAACAACTATAACCTTTGAATTAGGTGATTGTGATAACTGAAGAGTGGCTTCAATTCCTTTTTCTTGCAGGATTTTATCAGTTAAGGATGCACTTAATATTCTGTTTGCAGCAGCTTTACCCTCGGCATCAATCTTTTGACGTTCGGCTTCTTTCCTTGCTTTTTCAAGCCTAAATTCATACTCCAAAGATTCTTGCTCTTGTCCTAGTTTTCGCTCGATGGCCTCCTTGATCGCAACAGGAAGTGTTACATCCCTTACAAGTACCGAATTCAATTGGACATGCTGCTTTTCTACTTTTCGTTGTGTTTCCTCAAAGATCTCATTTTGGATGGCATCCCTTTTTGTAGAGTATAATTGCTCTGGAGTGTATCGCCCCACAACACTTCTAGCTACAGCCCTGATTTCAGGAACAATTACTGTATTGAGATAATTGACACCTTTGGTTTGGTGTAGTTTCCCCAACTCCCCTATTTTGGGTTGATAAAGAACAGATACATCCAAAGAAATTTCCAGACCATTGGACGATAAGACCTGCATCTTCTTTTCAAAGACTTCCTGTTGTTTAGTATTATAAATGTAAACTTCATTCCAAGGAGCAAGAATGTGGAACCCCTCCCCTAGTGGTGGTTCATCTATGGCTACACCTCCTCCAAATGTCCTAAATAAAACACCTGCTTCTCCATAACCAATAGTAACAGCAGAATTATATAAGACAATAAACAATAGGAACAATCCAAAAAGTAATGGGATACCAATTTTAGGCAATTTACCAACATTAATTTCTGGTCTTTGGTTTCTTGGTGGGATGGGTCTTCTACCTTCCATAATAATTATATTTTAGTTTTGAATCATATAACAATAAGCAATTATAATATAAATTCCCTTGAAGTGCATAAGGTTCAAAATTTATTTCTGGTATAAATTATAGAATTGCTATAAAAACTGATAAAACATTAATTAATGTAAAATCATCAA
>JAHDDR010000187.1 GCA_020629255.1 Saprospiraceae bacterium
TAATTGACACGCAAGGAAATTTTATTACGGAACAATCTTTTGAAGATTTAACCTCTTTCGACAAATATGGTTTGGCGGTTGCTCGGGTTTCCAGTAAAAATAAATTCAGATACACACTCATTAATAAAAAGGGAGAACGAATTACTTCTCTTTCTTTCCAGAAAATATTTCCATTTAATGAAGGAATTGCAGCCGTAAAAAAACGAAATAAATATGGCTTTATTAATGCACAAGGAGAAATGATTGTCCCTGCCATTTATGATAAAGTTTCTTTATTTTCTGAAGGACGTGCCTGGGCAAAAATTGATGGAAAATGCGGATATATCAATCCTGTCGGAAATGTAGTTGTAGATTTCGAATTTAATAAATGCAAAGATTTTGAAGACGGTCGAGCCATCGTATATGTAAACGCACGTAAGGGAGGTCTTGTGGATAAAGAAGGAGAATATGTCTTGCAACCCAGCATGAATAAATTTTTAGTTTTTTCCGAAGGAAAAGGAGTGATTAGGGATTCGAATAAAAAATTCTATTTTATTCGAGAATCTGGAGAATTGTACCAGGGTTTTTATGACCAAGCACAAGCCTTCGAAAACGGAACCGCTTTTGTGGAAATCAACCGCAAATGGGGGGTCATCAATAATAAGGGTGTTATGATCATTTCACCCAAATATGAAGAAATACAACGGTTGGACACCAACCTGTCGCTGGTCAGAATTTCGAGAATACATGGTTTGAGTAATCTGCACGGAAAAATTATCCTTCCCTTGGATTATGAATACATTTCTTACTTGGCAGGAGGTATTATCAGGATAGAACAAGGAGGAAAAATCGGTTATGTGAATACACAGGGGCATTGGATCTGGCACATGAAAGAATAGAATGTTCTCTCTCGTGAATAGACTTTATTACGAATAATTGATTATAGACCAATTGATCTTTTGTAAAATCTCTAATTTCCCTTCCATAAAAAACTATTCGTAATAAAGTCTAATAGGTACAAATTAATTTTCACTACTTTTATTCCATGTATTTCAGAAATAAGGTTATTTGGATAACGGGCGCTTCTTCCGGTATCGGAAAAGCATTGGCTTTGGCTCTCAGCCGACAAGGAGCCACATTGATTCTTTCTTCCCGCAATGCGGGTCAACTTCACATCGTTAGGGATGAATGTCTGCAATCTACAAAAGACGTATTCGTACAAACGCTGGACTTGGAGGATTATGTCTCCCTTCCCAAAATTGTGAAGAAGGTGATGGATCGTTATCCCAAAATCGACATCCTTATTAATAATGGTGGGATTTCCCAACGTTCCCTCGCCCAAGATACCTCCCTTGCCGTAGATAAACGCTTAATGGACATCAATTACTTGGGCACTGTCGCTTTGACCAAGGCGGTACTCCCTTCCATGATGAAACATGATTTAGGACATATTGTTACAGTAACGAGCCTCGTCGGTAAATTCGGAACCCCCATGCGTTCTTCCTATGCCGCATCCAAACATGCCTTGCATGGGTTTTTCGATTCCTTAAGAGCCGAGTTAGATGCTATGGACAAAGACATCGACATCAGTCTCATCTGCCCCGGATATATCAAAACTAGGATTTCATTTAATGCTTTGATAGGTGACGGTTCTGCTCAAGATTCGATGGATGAAGGACAAGCCAATGGAATGACCGCCGAAATTTTCGCCAAAAAGGCACTAAAAGCCATCCGAAAGAAAAAGAAAGAAGCTTATATCGGTAAAAAAGAAGTGGCTGGAGTGTATATCCGAAGGTTTTTCCCAACACTTTATTATAAACTGATTTCAAAGGTAAAAGTCACTTGATAGATGGGTATTAGCGACAAAAAACAGCTCCAAAGACAAAATTCAAGCTTTTCCTAATATGATATAGCCTAAATTATATTAGATTTTCATAAAAAATAGTATAATTGCGGAGCATAGTTTATAATTGCCTAAACATCATATAATACTTATCAAATGAGGCTTATAATCAACGTTATTTTATTTGTAGTTACTCTTGTCCTTATCTTCATTCTTTGGAAGAGCATTCAGGAACCGATTGCCTTCAAAGCAGAGTTCGACAAAAGGAAATCTGCCGTTGTGGCACAACTGATTAAAAATAGGGATGCCCAAATCGCCTACCGTAACCTTACGGGAGAGTTCGCACCCAATTATGATACATTGAAACAAGTTATCATGAATGATAGCTTTGAAATCGTTTCTATTATCGGAGATATCGACGCCGGAGAAGATATCCAAAGAAAAGTGACCAAAATATCTGCCAAAGATTCCATCATTGGTGGAATGGGTATCAATCTGGATTCGATCAAGTATATTCCATATACCGATGGGAAAGAATTCGTATTATTCGCTGATACCTTGACTTATCAGAAAATCAATGTGCCGGTTATTGAGGTCAGTGCATCTTATCTTGATTTCATGTCGGAGTATAATAGCGATCGATTCAAGAGATACGATTCTCGTTTTGCCAAAATCCTAGATGAAGGAATTCCATTGAAGTACGGGGATCGCGCTAAACCCACAACTTCAGGGAATTGGGAAAATTAATACAGAATCTCAACAGCGACACATTCAATAAGTCGCTATCACACGAATACCGTTTATCTCTCAAGCTAGGGGTAAACGGTATCTCATATTTAATAGTGGATGGAATGGGCAAGGCCCTTTCGTTCAAAAAATATACCCTTGCCGAAAATGAATCGGTAGTAAAAGCTTTCAAAAGCCTGTTTACCACAGACAACAAATTGCTCCTGAATTATAAATCTATCAAAATAGGAATAGACAGCCACCAATTCACCCTTATTCCTAATCGCTTGTTCAAGGAAAAGGATTGTGCTTTATATTTGGAAAAAACCACAACAAAAAATACGGACAATACTTATTTTTCACATGATAAGATCCGATTCAACGAATCCCAATTGGTGTATAGTTGGAATCCAGAATTAGTCAATCTTCTAAAAAATTATTTTCCGAGTGGTCGGATGTTCCATTCTATTTCTTCCTTAATTTTGGGATGGAAAAAACAATCGGATATCAAGGAAGGAAAAAAATTCTACATTTTTGTTGAAATGAATTTTTTCACCCTTGCTTTTTTTGAAGAAAAAGAGTTGGTCTTCATCAATCGGTTCAAATATAAAACAGCCGCAGATTTCCTTTATTATGTTCTGATGGTTTTTGATCAATTCGAAATGAAACCGGAAAATACACCCATCATTATTTCCGGAGAATTGGTAGAAGCATCTGATATTTATAAAAAATTATACCGATATATCCGACACATCCAATTCATTCCGAATTTGGGTTATTATGATTTTGACAAAACCTTTTCTACTCTAACGCATTATCATCATTTTGATTTATATAGTTTGAAATTATGCGAATAATCGGAGGAAAATTTAAGGGAAGGAAATTTAATCCGCCTGCCGACAAATGGCCGACCCGACCCACCACAGATTTTGCACGGGAAGCATTATTCAACATCCTCAACAACAGATTTTATTGGGAAGATATTCGTGCTTTGGATTTATTCGGCGGAGCCGGAGGACATTGCTTCGAATTAATTTCGAGAGGAACAACGGATGTTACCTATGTAGAAAAATATTACCCTTGTGTAAAATTCGTCCAAGCTACTATTAAAGAAATGGGAGAAGAAGATAAATTAAAAATTATTAGAGGAGATGTGTTTCGTTTCCTAAAAAGTTGCGACACTCCCTTCGATTATATTTTTGCCGACCCACCCTACCAATTGCCCACACTCGATTTATTACCGGATTTGATTTTTAATCAACATCTATTATCTCCCGAAGGAATTTTTGTTTTGGAACACGGTTCACAACATACGTTCCAAAACCATCCTTATTTTTCTGAAGAACGAAAATATGGCAACACCATTTTTTCTTTTTTCGAACAGCCCGAAGAACATGAAAAATAATTATTTTATTCCCATTAGTATTTTATTTGCCTCCTTCTTGGTTTTTGTCGTTTATTCTGCCATTACAGAACAAACGGATTATTTCTTTTTTAAATGGATAAGAAAAATTCCTTACGGGGATAAAATAGGCCATATTTCTCTTTTGGGTACGATGTCTTTATTCCTCAACCTCGCTTTACAATGTAAAAAAATTAATGTTCTAAAATATAGAATATTATTCGGTAGTTTTATTTTATCCCTTATTGCTACCCTAGAAGAAATCAGTCAAATATTTTTTCCTAGCCGCACTTTTGATCTCGTCGATTTGACTTTTAATTATTTGGGTATTTTTATTTTTGGTCGTTTGGCTGTTTTCCTTAAAAATAAATTTTGGAAAAATGGCTGATAAGAAAAGAAGACCTTTCCAGTTCAAGCAATTTTCAATAGCCGATGATCACTGTGCCATGAAAGTGGGAACGGATGGAGTGTTAATCGGAGCTTGGGCAGATACGACACAACATCAAAATATTTTGGATATCGGAACAGGCTCCGGCTTAATGGCTATCATGACCGCACAAAAAAATAAAACAACAAAAATTATCGGTATCGAAATTGATGAATCGGCTGCAAAACAAGCGTCAGAAAATGTATATAATTCTCCTTGGGCAAACCGGATAAAAATCATTCATTCTCCTTTATCCGATTTTATTCAAACCCATACAAAAAAAATGGATCACATTATTACCAATCCTCCATTCTTTGTAACGCCGGCTGCTGCCAAAAACCAAAAAAGGAACCAAGCCCGAAATACAGAAAGTCTTACTCAAGATGAATTAATTTATTCCGTAAATCTACTACTTACCCAAGAAGGTTCTTTCTCTTTAATCCTTCCGGTAAACGAAGGAGAAATTTTTATCAAAAAAATGAAAGAAAATAATTTTTTTTTACAAAGGATTTGTCATGTTCGTCCAAAAAAAGAAAAAAAGACAGAACGATTATTAATGGAATTTTCAAAAAGAGAACCCTACCAAATAATAGAAGAAGAGTTAATTATCCAACACGAAAAAAGAAATGATTGGACAGAAGATTATATCCAACTCACCAAAGAATTTTATTTAGGGATGTAATTTAAAAAGGATTCGACAAATCCGGGTTAGAAAGATATGTAGTATCCGTTAATGTATGAAGGAAAGCCAATAAATCTTGTTTGTTTTGTTCCGACAATCCCAAGTTATAAATTAATGGATCTACATTATCTGCATAATGACCTCCCGAATCATAATGATCAATCACTTCCTCTAAAGTTTGGAAACGACCGTCGTGCATATAAGGTGCTGTCAAGGCAATATTCCGTAAAGAAGGTACTCTAAAGCGTCCATTGTCGAAAATATAATTTGTAATTTCTCCTCGTCCCAAATCTGGAAAATTATTTAAATCCAATGCTTCATCGAGACCATTATTTATATATTCGTTGGTAGATAGTAACGGGCCTCCATGACAATGGGAACATTCGGCATCCGGCATATCTGGAGAGATATCGAAAAACATATCAAAACCATTATATTCGGAGTCTGTAGGAAAAGCATCTCCCCTTTCGAATTGATCATACTTGGAATTAGCGTTAGAAATAATAATTCGCTCGAATTGTGCTAAAGCTTTTGCTGCTAATTCTTTGGTAATTTCATTTTTATTCGTAATTCCAAATGCCTTTCTGAAACGCTCAGAATAATCCTCACTTTCTTTAAGTTTTGAAATTACATTTTCCCAAGTATTATTTAATTCAATAGGGTTGGTAATGGGTTCCAGGGCTTGCTCTTCCAAACTTGTTGATCGTCCGTCCCAAAATAATCCATTATAAAAAAGGCCCACATTTTCCAAACTCATGGAAGAACGATTTCCAGCAATTCCATCAATACCCGGGCTAGTGGCTTTTCCATCTGTAAAATTCAAATTTAATTGATGGCAAGAAGAACAGGACATGGAATTATCCGCTGATAAAATAGGATCGTAAAAAAGCCTTCTTCCCAACTGCACTCCTTCTTGAGTCATTGGATTATCTGCAGGAACTTCCAACATCGGGAATTCATCCGGAATTTGAACTATATATTCTACCGGATTATAATCGATATGAGACAGATCATTTTCATCTATCGGGGGTTCTTTTTTACAAGAAGTAAAAATAAAAACGGCGGTTAATAATATGAGGGAATAACGTATCAACATGTAAATTAAATGCTAAAAACAACAAACACTATACCGTGTGGTTATAGTGTTTGTTGTCAAAAATAAAAATTTAAAATCTAATTAATTTTTCTTCATGTTTTTCATCATACCTAAGTATGAACTTATCTATTTTTTCTGTATTGACTTTACAATCTTCAAAAACTTTGTCTTTGATTAATTTTTTAACCAATAATTTTTTTGTAAAAATATAAGACTTGGATGTAAATGATTTTTCTTGTTCTACAAAAACGATTTTAGTGTAGAGACCTCCATTTTGCCCCACTCCCGTTCTGATGAATTTCAAATAAATGGTTTGGGTTTCATCCATATCTGTAATGACCACATTGTTCAAATCCGATCCATCATATTTCAAGCAAGCTTGATCGTCGACATAAACAATTCCTTTTTTGAATTTCATTTTTTGAGCTTGGGATAAATTGGCAAAACCAAGCACAAGTAATAGTACTAGTATTTTTTTCATGGTGTTTGTTAAATATATTGAGTAAAAAATATAATAATATCCTTATCTGAGGATCAAGCTATTTTTCCAATTGTCTGAAATTTTGGAAGCCAAGGCAAATCCTTCCGGATTATCCGGGTTGGAATGAATCGCATTTTCTACCGTCAAATCTATATAACCGGTTCCGGAGCGGAATAGCTCTTTCACATCAATATCCAGTTCTACAGAAGTGGAAGAACCTTCTTTGGTAGTAATATCCATATCGGTAAATTCTTGGATTCTGAACATCGGATCCGTTCCTACATGAAAAATGAATGATTCTTCTAATTGGGTCGGGTCGCCATCGGTATCATATTTCCCTTCGATTTTAGAAAAAATATAACTATCCCATTGAGACCAATGTTCCGATGTTCTACCTAAAGGATGGCTGGAAGAAAAATCAGAAGGTACACTTTCATTCAAATCAGAAGGTACTCCAATCGATAAGGACAGTCCATCAAAATCTCCTAAGGGAACTGTATTTTTGGATATTTGCACACCAGCTGCCGCACCTTCCTGAGAAGTATTGGTTGTTGTAAAATCAATGAAATCTATTTCTGAAATGGAAAATTCCTTAATTCCATCCTTCAAAGACAGATCTGCCAAGTAAAAAGATAATTTTTCAATCATTATCGTTCGTCCATCCAAATCATATCTTTCATTTATTTCCAATGGAGCTTCATTATACATGGCTCTGAATGTCACATCTACTTGAGTAATGTCTCCCTCGGAAGAATTGGTTTCATCACATCCAATTGTGATGAATAACAAAGAAATTAGAAGAGAAAGGAATGCTAGTTTTAGTATGTTCTGCATAAGTGAGTATTTAGTTGAACCCGGATCTATTCCAATAAGGATAAAGATAAAGGTAAGTTATCAATGAGTTTTTGTGTAATTGTTATCTCATTATCTGCCTCAAAGTCTATGCCATCTAATAAATTTTCATAATCTATTTCGATATCAATTTCCAAATCATAGCCAATATCTCCAAAAACAGTCCCCGAAAGTGTAATCTGACTTGAATTTTCTCCATGAATTATAAATTCGCGAGAGATATCGGGTTCATTTTTATCTGGAATGACCTTCAGATACCAATAAAAATATCCGACTGTTTCATTCCAAAGGGTATCCGTTTGGGGTATGAGGGGATGTTCCTTCAACACTATCGAATCGGGAACGATTCTCCTTGCATCACCACCCAAACCACTTGTGATCACCACCCCTTCGTAGGTTCCGGGTTGGCTAAAAGAATTAATAGAATATGAAAATTGCTCCGGACTCATTATAAGGAAATTATCTTCCAATTCCAAAGTTTCCTGCCCCAATCCATCATCCACATTCACAAACAGCGTATCATCTACCTGATATTCCACCCCTTCTTTTACAGGATGTGCATTGGACATCAGTATTCTCAATTCTTCCACAATAAATGTATCTGTCAGCTCAAAAGAATATTCATTACCTAAACGAAATATCGTATCTCCGAAAACATGATTGAAGTTCAATATCAAATCCGGATAAGTACAACAACAGTCCTTGTCTGCTTCTACATCGAAATTCACGGCATTGATATCAAGGCAGCCTTCTACCCGATTGCCACAAGAATAGGTAAACATCAGGGCGATAAAAAAACAGAAGATTATGAATATTCTAAATTGCATTTAACTTTGTTATCATTTATATATCAAAGATAATAACGGATATGTCGAACTATAATTATACATACTTGCTTATTCTGGTTTTTCTTTCATTTCTGGCTTGCAATAATACAAAGAACCCCAACATAATAGAAAACGAAGCAAAACCCCAAATTGTTTCTAATGGTACTGACCAACCAGAGACAAAAGATCTAGAAATTGTGGTCGGTGCAGAAAGATTCGATCAATACCAACCAATCCTCGAAGGGAAAACTGTTGCCATGACGGTCAATCATACTTCTAGGGTAAAAGATCAACACTTGGTAGATTTTCTCTTGGAAAAAGGAATCGAAATAAAAAGAATATTCGCTCCCGAACATGGTTTCAGGGGTGAGGCAGATGCTGGTGCCAATATCAAAAATGGGAAAGATACTAAGACCGGTTTGCCCATCATTTCTTTATATGGGAAAAGGAAAAAACCACTTCCCGAAGATTT
>JAHDDR010000188.1 GCA_020629255.1 Saprospiraceae bacterium
ATTGAATACAGTAGTCGGAGATTTATTTTTCTGCGGAGTTCTATTTGGTATGTATGAATATTTCTTCCATAACAAATTCACCACCCATCCAGCAGTAGATATTTTAGATGCCTAAACCCATTCTCAAGGAAGGAATCAATTTTTATATAGAAAAAGGCTTGTACGTTTTTACAGAAAAATACCTCAAAGAACGAGGATATTGCTGTGAGAGTGGTTGCCGTCATTGTCCCTATGGTTTTAAGAAAAATAGTAGGGCGAAAGAAAACAAAGACAATGGCAAAACACAATGATTTAGGCGAAAAGGGAGAAGCCATTGCTGTCCGGTTCCTTCAAAAAAAAGGACTCTCCATTCTTGAAACCAATTGGAGGTACAAGAAAGCTGAAATAGATATCATTGCCAAAAACGAAGAAGAAAACATTCTTATCCTAGTTGAAGTCAAAACACGGAGTTCCAATTATTTTGGCGAACCGGAAGAATTCGTTACCGTTAAAAAAGAGAAAATGATGGCAGATGCTGCGGTCGTGTATGCAGAATCCATTGGCCATGATTGGGAAATTCGTTTTGATGTGATGGGAATTATTTTAGGCAAGGAATCTATAGAAATCAACCACTTGGAAGATGCTTTTTTTCCTTATGATTTTGATTGAATCCCGATTTTCCAAACATCATAGTTGAATAAACCTTAAATTTGGTGCAAAAGAATCAAATAATAAGGCATGGAAGCAAATCATATCAAAGTAGAAAAAACAGCACATTTTTATACAATGGCCCAACCGGGTCCAAATATTGATAGAATCATATTTGCCTTTCATGGATATGGGCAAGCTGCCCGGAATTTTGTGCATAAATTCGATGGCTTGGATGATGGTAAAACGTGGGTCATTTGCCCGGAGGGTTTACACCGTTTTTATTGGAAAGGATTTACCGGCGATGTGGTCGCTTCTTGGATGACCAAACAGGATCGGGAATTGGATATCGAGGACAATATGAATTACCTCAATCAATTGTTTCGTCATGTAACTTCGCAAGTGCAGAAAAATGTCAAAATTACAGTGCTTGGATTTTCACAGGGTTGTCCTACAGCGAGCCGTTGGGTTTCTTCGCAGCAGCCTAACATCCACCATATGATATTGTGGGCGGGACAATTGGCACATGATGAAGATTATTCGAAATCCAAAGATTATTTTTCAGATAAAAAATTATTATTTGTTTATGGTAATGATGATGAATTCTTACCTTACGGTTACAAGGAAAGGCAATTGTCTTTAGCCAAATTAGCGCATATGGAATTCGATGTCATTCCTTTTGAAGGGAAACATGAAATTAATAGAGATATCCTCAAAAAGATATTTGTGGATTTAGAGTCTGTTCAAAAATTATTTTAATTCTTGAAAGTTTTAATTACAGGTGCACAAGGATATGTGGGATCGCAGTTCATCCGTTTTTTATTGAATGAATATCCTGAATGTAAAATAATAGGAACGGACATACATGATCTTCCTAAAATCGAACAGCCCAATTATCAATATTTTTCAGCTAATTTAATGCATGATGATGTAAAAGAAATAATTTTGGATCACCAACCCCAATGTGTTGTCCATTTAGCTGCGGTTGTTTCTCAAAATAATTCCTTACGTAGAGAAACAGTATATCAAATAGAAGTAGAGGGTACAAAAAAAATATTAGATGCTTGTGTTGAAATAGGAGTAGAACATTTTATTAATACATCGAGTGGAGCTGCCTATGGTTATTATGCCGATAACCCGGAATATCTAAAAGAAACCGATGCTATTCGAGGAAATTTTGAATTTGCTTATTCATGGCATAAACGAAAAGCCGAAGAATTATTTTTAGAATATAGAAATAAGCATCCTCAACTGAAACAAACCATTTTTCGGGTATCTACCATTTTAGGCGAAAATACGAGGAATGATATTTCTAATATGTTCACTAAGAAAAATGTCTTGGGTATAAAAGGGTGTGATACACCTTTCGTTATTATTTGGGACAAAGACTTAATCCGAATTTTAGCCTTGGCTGTAGTAAAGAAAAAAAAGGGAATTTTCAATGTGGCAGGAGATGGAATTCTGACGTTAAAAAAAATGTCAGAAATAGTAGGGAAAGATTATAAACCCAGGTCATTTTTTTTATTAAAGACCATATTAAGAATTGGAAAAACTCTTGGATTAACACCATATGGACCCGAACAATTGAAGTTTTTGCAGTTTCGACCGGTATTGGATAATGCCAAATTAAAAAATGATTTTGGTTACCTTCCAGAAAAAACAACGAAAGAAACTTTTATATTTTTTTGTGAAAAAAATCAAGAATATTTAAGTGGTGGGAAGGAGAACATCTCAGCATAAAACAGTCCTGATAACAGGGGCGGGTAGAGGGCTCGGTGCTGCCTTGTGTCTTCGTTTTGGCGAAGAAGGATCTTTTATTATTGCTTGTGATATCCATCAAAAAAATTTATACGAATTATCAAATCAATTAAATGAAAAAAATATTCCTCATTTAATTTTTATCTGCGATATTTCCAAAGAAGCTGAGGTAAAGGAAATGTTTAATAAAATAAAAAAAGAAGGAAAAAAAATAGATATTTTAATCAACAATGCGGGAGTAACTCATATAAAATTATTCAAGGATAATGCGAACAGTGATATTCGTAAATTAATGGAAATTAATTTTTTGGGTGCTGTTTATACGACTCGTGGTTCTTACAATGATATTATCAAAAATAAAGGTTCCATTATTGCGATTTCGAGTGTGGCGGGTTTTGCTCCACTTATGGGTCGGACAGCATACGCGGCAAGTAAACATGCCATATTCGGTTTTTTTGAAACGCTTAGAACAGAAGTAGCAGACGAAGGCGTTGATGTACTCATTGCTTGTCCGGGTTTTATTAATACGAAATTACGAGAGCATACGTACAATAAAGGAGAAAATAATGAAAATACAAAAGTAAGTACAGGAAAAAATGCAAGTCCAGAAGAAGTGGCCGACTTAATTTATAAAGCTTGGCAAAAAAGAAAAAGAATTATTGTTACGGGTCTTGGAGTTCCTTCTTTTTTTATAAAAAGATTTTTTCCAAAATGGTATGATCGTTTGATGATTAAAAAAATGAAAAAGGCATTTGGAAAATAAAAAAAGGCAAACGAATTATCGTCTGCCTTTACATCTGTTGTTGCTAAGTTTTTTCTCTAATGATAATTGTTTTAAGGAACTACTTTTTGGGAATTTCCGAAAAGGGTTAAACGCTAAAAAATATTCGGAAAATAATAGTTAGTTGTTTTGGTGCAATACTTTGCATGCTATCTTGTAGTTGTCAAACAATGTCTTTTAAAAAGAATAAAACTTATAGGACAGATGTTGGGAGGTTGTGTCAGTTTCATGGTTTTGTTGTTTTAATATGAAATAATAAATTTGGTAAATGCGATTTTGTTATAACCAAGCATTGATTTTGATAATAGATTCTATTTATCTATTAAAAGAATAAGAATTAAAGAAAAACGGTAGTGCGTAAAGGAAAGATCGGGGGATCTTCAATTCGTTTTTTGCTCGTGCTTCGGTTTATAAAAAGGATACAAATAAGGCTAGGATCACTGAAGGGTAAAAAAACTGCTCTTGCAGCTGAGATCATTTGGTAAGTAGTGAGTCTAGTTAATGATTTTGTATCGTTTTCTTAAGAAAATGCAAATACTGTGCCATAATGTGCTGAAAAACAGATATTTATTTTTAATATAAATATTATATTTATCCAATATAAACTCTTTAATTCCTTTTTTGTTCATTCAACATAATGTTACATTAGAAAAATAAATGGATTGAAGAATTTCTTTGGTATAATTATGTACCTTTTCAGGATGGTTACAAACAAAATGGTTTGAGGAGAAATAATATCAATATAATACTAGCATTTTTATTACTTCTGCTTGTTAGCACAAATAATGTAGAAGCAACTATTGTACCGAGCATTGAGGTCTATCACAAAACAGACTATAAAGGAGGGCAAGCCAATCGTGGTTTTGCCCAAGACAACCAAGGCAATCTTTACATTGCGAATAGTGAAGGGCTACTGACTTATAATGGCGTTGATTTCAGATTATTTCCGATTAGTAATAAAACCCAAGTGCTTGCTTTGGAGGTGGGGCCGGATAACCGAGTTTATGTGGGGGGGCAAGGAGATTTTGGCTATTTCACCAACAATCAAGTAGGGCAGTTAGAATATTATTCACTCAAAGAATTCATTCCCAAAGAACATCAAAATTTCTCGGATATTCGAAATATCAGTGTTACTGAAAAGGGCGTCTATTTTAAATCATTGTTCAAAATATTTTATTGGGATATTAATAAAAGGGAAATTCAGACCATTAATAATGATAAAGTAGTAGAGTATATCTCGGAAATAAATCAGACTGTTTTTATAGATGATGAAAATGGCTTGTATATTTTAAAAGAAGGAATCAAAAAATTATATCCATCGGGAGAAATTTTCAAATCTTATGAAGCATCCTCCGCTATCCAGTGCAAAGAAAAAAAATTAGTCTCTACATGGAAAAATGGAATCTTCGAATTATTGGATGATAAAATAATTCCATTCGTTACAGAAATTGATCAAAAATTAAAATCGGAACAAATTAAATGCATGGTGGCAACCCCCAAAAACCAAATCGCAGTGGGTACGGTTTCTGGTGGAATATATTTTTTGGATCAAGAAGGGAATTTAATCAGTAATATCAGCAAAGAAAATGGATTGAAAAGTAATTCCATCCAACACCTTTATTATGATCAATACAATAATCTTTGGGTTGGTTTGGAAAATGGAATTAATTATGTAAAAACAGGGAAACCGTTTCGGTTTATTTTTCCCAACCCCAAACAAGAATTGATCGGTTATGCGGCAAGGGTTTTTAATCAGGATTTATATCTTTCTACTAGCCTAGGTCTATTTAAAACCCAATTGGATCGGGATGGGAATATCATACAAGACAAATTCGAAATGATTGAGGGCTCCTCTGGTTTGTGTTGGAATTTATCCGAAGTGAATGACGAATTGTACCTCCATAAACACGAAGGTTTTTTTAAAGTGAATCGAAATGGTTTGGGGTTGCTAAGGAAGGGCGAAGGCTCTTGGATTGCAAAAAAAATTAAAAAAGAAAATGAAGATGTTCTTCTAGAAGGGAATTATTTTGGAATCAAAATTTTTAATGCTGATGGTTCTTTTATAACAGTTCCATTCAAGGAATCTTCCAGAATCATAGAACAAAATGAAAAATATATTTGGATCAGTCATGATTATAAAGGAGCCTACAGGTTGAAATATGATTTCGAAAAAAATGAATTAATAAACAGTACTTTTTTTAATCATGAAAACGGTTTTCCAAGCGACATAGATATTAATGTTTTTTCTATTAATGATGAAACGATTTTTACCACCGAAAAAGGAATTTATTATTTTGATGATGAACAAGATTCACTTCTTCTCCATCCGGTTCTCAATAAAGTTTTTGGGCAAGATTGTAATTTGAAAAGATTGGTACAGGATGATTTTGGAAGACTTTGGTTCGTGGATCGAAAAAAAGTGGGCTATCTGAATTTGAATGAATACCTTTCTCAAGGAGACATCCAAAAAAAATATCTGCCAGAATTGGAAGGATTATTAGTAGAACATTTTCAACACATATATCCCTATTCCAAAGAGCGTATCTATTTTGGTACTGAAAATGGATTCATCGAATATCACTTAGAAAACGAAGGACAACATTCCGACGAATTTAATATTCAGTTTAACAGAATCTCTTTTAAGACTTCATTGGATTCTGTATTATATGATGGTTTTAGAATTGAGCAAGAGGTTACTAGAACCGAGCAAGGTGCTCAAATTCCTTTTACGGACAACAGCATAAAATTTGATTTTGCTGCGAATTATTTCAATGATTTGGAAAGCATCCAGTTTTCAACCTACTTACAGGATTTTGAAGAATCTTGGACCGATTGGAATACAGAAACCCAAAGAACATTCACGAATTTGAGCCCGGGTGATTACACCTTTTATATCAAGGCAAAGAATGCACAAGGCATTGAATCCAAAATCAAATCATACCTATTTTCAATTCAGCCTCCTTGGTATCAGACACTATGGGCGAAACTCATATTGGCATTGCTGGTCGTTGTTGGGTTATATCTGCTTTGGCTCATTCCTAGAAGGCGTCACTTGAAAGAAACAGAAGATCTGAAAGAAGAACAAAAACACGAACTGGAGTCCAAAGAAAAGCAATTCTCTGAAAGAGTCCGGAAATCGGAAGAGGAATTAATGAGACTCAAAAACGAGAAACTAAAAAACGAAGTGGAATTCAAAAATCATGAATTAGCATCTTCGACGATGCACTTGGTACAGAAGGGCGAAATGTTGTCCAGCCTGAAAGAAGAGTTATCTAGAATTCAGAATATCAAGAATTATGAAAAAATGAAATTGGATATTAAAAAAGTTATCCGGAAAATTGATCAAGATCTAAGATTAGATGAAAACTGGGGAAATTTCGAACATTATTTTGATCAAGTCCATACCGATTTCATCAAGAATTTAAGAGAAAAATATCCCCAACTCACCCCCAAAGATTACAAACTATGTGTTTATTTAAGAATGAATCTATCATCTAAAGAGATTGCAACACTTATGAACATTACAACCCGTAGTGTTGAGGTGTCTAGATATAGACTTCGCAAAAAATTAAACATCGAAAAAAACTTGAACCTCACCGATTTTATAATGGACATCTAATAATAAAGAGGAATAGTAGAGAAGAAGACCCCTGTGAGTTGATGTTGTGGTCGTTTTTTCATACTGTTGTGGTGTTGATGTGGTGTCGCTTTCGTTACTGTCCTTCTTTTCATATACTTTTATCGTAACATTTAATTTTGATATTTAACCAATTTCTCCATTAAGATTTTGATGCAGTCTTAATTGTAGAATAAAAATTCCGATGTTATGAAAAAAAATATATTACTTATTCTTTCTTTTGTCGCTCTGGTATCTATGAGCGGTTTTAGCCAAACCTATAATGTAACCTTTAAGGTAGACATGAATCAATATGGTCTCATGGCTGGAGATATTGTTTATGTCAATGGAACATTTAATGGCTGGTGTGGCGATTGCAACCCCATGGACGACTCCGATATGGATGGTTTTTGGGAAGTTTCTTTACCTCTACCTGCCGGAGCCATTGAGTACAAATTTACCATCAATGGTTGGACTGTTCAAGAGACATTAACAGAGGGAACCTCTTGTACAGTGACCAACTTTGGATACACCAATAGATTCCATGATGTCCAAGCGGATGTAGATTTGGGTGTCGTTTGTTGGCAAAGCTGTGATGCTACATGTGTAGATGTCCCTGATGCAGGTATGGTTACCTTTAGAGTGGACATGAACGAATATGGAGCAACTCCGGGTGGAGTATTCATCAATGGTTCTTTCAATGGTTGGTGTGGGACTTGTAATCCTATGGATGATTCTGATATGGATGGCATCTGGGAATTGACTATCCCACTAACAGGTGGAGAAATAGAGTATAAATTTACAGTGAACGGATGGACGGATCAAGAATGGTTAACTGATGGCGATGTTTGCACCAAAACAACCATAGATGGTGAGAATACTTTTATTAATAGAGTCTATATGGTAGATGGTGATGCAGATTTAGGAACGGTTTGTTGGGCAAGTTGTTCGGAATGTGCAGTAGCATGTGGCATTCCACAAAATGTGAATCATAGTTTGGGTTCTCCTGCAAACTGTACCATTACTTGGGATGAAATACCTGGAGCTCTTCGTTATGATGTACATTATAGAGTAAGTGGGACAGCATCATGGACTCGAGTAGGTTCATATAATAATGTAAGGACATTGTATTACTTGGCTCCGAATACATGGTATGAATATTTTGTAAGGGCTACTTGCGATGGTACTTGGGATTTTGCAAACAAAAGTGCTAGGGGATATTTCAATACCGCTAATACGCCTTTAGCCAGAGAAACTTCCGGCTATGCAACAGAAATATTAGGCATAAATCCGAATCCTGCAACAACTACCATTCGTTTGGATTATACCGTTTCTGGAACAGAAGTCAATATATCTATAATGGATATGTTAGGCAGGACTTTGTACCAAGATAATAAAGTAGAAATAGCGGGTTCTCAAACAGAAACGATAGACATTTCTAATTTGGAAAAAGGATATTATATCATGGTTATCCAATCTGGTGAAGAAAAAATTATGAAGAAATTCATTAAGACCCAATATTAGAATAAAGTTTTTTGTAAGTTGATATGGGGGCTGTTTCTTAGCAAGAAACAGCCCTTTTCTATAAAGTCATTTGTCTTCGAAACACTAATATTTTTCTTTCTCTTTTTTACAGCCCTTTAGAACAATCTCCTTATTTTTTGAATAAGAAACCAACTTGTATTTTTTGCGATAGGGAGGTTGGTTGATGAAATACCAAATTTTAGGTCTTTTTTTATGTATGGCAACCAGATCTGGACAAGAACTCTTTATCATGGTTTCTTGAAAAGTTTCAGGATCAAAAGAACAAAATCGTAAATGATATTCACCGATATCTAAAATTGTTAGCTCCTTTTTAAAGACCTTGAATTTTCCTTCATCTTGGTCTCAATTTGAATTGCAACACATTATTTTAATATAGATATGTTTTGG
>JAHDDR010000009.1 GCA_020629255.1 Saprospiraceae bacterium
CTAATTTTTGCTTCGTGATCGTCTTGTACTGAGCAGGAATTACTTCCTCTCTTGTAGTAGCAGGTGTTTTCAACACTCGCTTCGTTACAGTAGAGTACTGAGCAGGAATAGTCTCTTCTCTAGTAGTAGCAGGAACAGTTACTTTACGTACTGTTCTTGTAGCCGTCTTTTCAGGAACAGCTACAGATTCTGAACAACCAGAACCAGCGACACCAGAACCATCACATCCAACGTCTACACGCTTTGTGATAGTTTTGTATTGAGCAGGAACCTCAACAAGACACCAAACTAAACAATCGTTAGGATCTTGAGAAAGACAGTTACGATCAGCTCTACGCTTTACCCACTTAGTAGTAGCAGGAGCCACTTCGATACGATCTGTACGAGTCTCATATTGAGGTGTTTTAGCAACAATACGCTCTGTTTGAGGCTCAACTACATACGTTTCAGTTACTGTTTCAAATTGAGCAGGAACTTCAATCAAACGAGTTGAAGCAGCTTTTGTCTCAACTTGCTCACTTACTGTTTCATACTCAGCAGGAACAGCAATCAAACGACGGCTTTCTTCAGCTACCATCACTTGCTCTGTAACTGTCTCATATTGAGCAGGAACAGGAACCAAACGACGAGTTTCAGGAGTTACCATCACTTGCTCCGTAGCAGTTTCATACTCTGCAGGAACAGCAATTAAACGACGACTCTCAGGAGTCACCATCACTTGCTCTGTAGCAGTTTCATACTCTGCAGGAACAACGATCAATCTACGGCTTTCCTCAGCTACCATTACTTGTTCAGTTACTGTCTCGAATTGAGCAGGAGTAACTTGCAAATCGGCACCGCCTTCATCACCAGCCACTTGTTCAGTGTAGGTTTCGAATTGCGCAGGAACCGGAATTAATCTACGGCTCTCTTCTTTTACCAATACTTGCTCAGTTACTGTCTCATATTGAGCAGGAACAACAATTAAACGGCGAGACTCAGGCTTAACCATAATTTGCTCAGTTACTGTCTCATACTCAGCAGGAACTGCAATTAAACGGCTAGAAGCAGGTTGAGTTTCAACTTGCTCAGTTACTGTCTCATATTGTGCAGGAACTGCAACAAGACGAGACGAAGCATCTTTAACCATTACTTGCTCAGTTACTGTCTCATATTGAGCAGGAACAGCGATTAAACGACGACTTTCTTCAGAAGTCACCACTTGTTCAGTTACTGTTTCAAATTGAGCAGGAACCACAACTAAGCGGCTTCCAGCATCTTGAGAAACAATTTGTTCAGTTGTCGTCTCAAGTTGAGCAGGAACTGGAATCAAACGACGACTTTCTTCTTTCGTCATTACTTGTTCAGTTACTGTCTCATATTGAGCAGGAACAACTCTTAATGTAGAACTTGCAGGAGCACTTTCATACTGTTCTGTAACAGTTTCATACTCAGCAGGAACTGGAATAAGACGACGGCTTTCTTCAGCAACAATTACCTGTTCGGTAACTGTTTCATACTCACCTGGAACAACTTCAGTACGTGAAGAAGCTCCCTTGGTCTCAACAGTTTCAGTCACAGTATCGTAACGGTCCTGGATCATACACTTAGCATAGCATTTTCCTGGCTCACGTTCGATAGGTGCATCAATACCTGGCTGAGCTGTAGCAGCTACGGCAAAAAGCACGAAAACTACTCCAAGAATCAGGTTCAATTTTTTCATAGCGAAACAACAGATTTTGAATTAATGAAATAAGGTTTATAACTAATTAAAATTATTACCAATGAATAATATAATAGAAGAAGGAGAAATATACTCCTTCTATCATACTTATACTTGAAGTAGCCTCGAGTTTTACCTTTAATCAGGGAAATTGGATTCGCCCTGATTATTAAAACCCGATATATCAAAGAACATTATTGTTTTTTTATAGTTACAAGGCACTAAAAGTGCCGTATTTTCTAAATTGGGTGCAAAGTTACAATATAGTTTTCGGATAGCATAAATAATGCTTCGTGATTATTCCCTGAGGAATGTTAATCATACTTGTTTCTGACATGGGAACGACTTCCCCTGTTTTAAGAAGTATATTAATTTCTTCTTTGGAAACAGAATATGTTGTATTGCTTTCTTTGCCAAAGGAAACGAGTTCCTCAGAATCAACATCATTATGTTGAAACATGGTAGCTGTCTTATGACGGATCATATTGATGTAGTCACTTGTAAATGGGGTGTTTTGTATTTCAATTCTAAATAATTTACGATAAAGAAGACCCTTGGATAAAAAAGACAACAAAAAATCATTTGCTGAAGCAAAAGTCTTTAGTGCCATTACTATGTCTGTATCATCCAAAAAAGAATAATGATGGATAATTTTGGCACCTTTTTGTTCTAAATCTTTTTCATTTAAGTTTTCGGACAGGAAGAAATTCAAATGTTCGGAAGGCGTGGCAAGGGATTCTTGTTGAAACAATTCCTTTGCTCTTTTCAGTACTTTTATTAACATTTGTTCCGCCACCAAAGTGGTTTTGTGAAGATAAACCTGCCAATACATCAATCGGCGAGCTGTAAGAAACCGTTCTATGGAGTAGATAGCTTTTTCTTCTACTACCAATTCATTATTTCTTTCGGCTAACATTTTAATAATTCGATGATAACCTATAACCCCTTCATGAACTCCTGTAAAAAAGCTATCTCTATTCAGATAATCCATCCTATCCATATCCAATTGCCCCGACACTAGTTGATGTAGAAACTTCTTATGATATTGATTTTTAAAAATGGATATCGCCAAATCGAGTCTTCCTCCAAATTCCTCATTCAGCTTGTTCATGAAAAGGACAGAAATGGCTTCATGATGGATATTTACCAATGTATGCTCCAAAGCATGGGAAAATGGACCATGCCCGATATCATGAAGTAAGATGGTAATAGAAACTGCCTCGGCTTCCTCTTCTGTTATTTCTGTTCCTTTCGATCTTAATACGTCAATGGCTTGCCCAGTTAGATGCAACGCTCCCAAAGCATGATGGAATCGCGTATGCAAAGCACCGGGATAAACATAATGTGTAAGAGCCAACTGTTTTATCCTTCTTAATCTTTGGAACCAATGATGTTCCATCAGATCATAAATGATGTCAAAAGGAATGGTTACAAATCCATAGACTGGATCATTAATAATTTTTCTTTTATTCATGAAAAGAATTTATAATAGAAAACCTCCTCACAATCAACTCTTTCTGTTTTCAAAACCCAAGAAGGAACTTTTTCCCTCGAAATATTGCATAACTAAGACTGATTATAGTGGAAAAGGGTTGCGTCGGTTGTAGATTTTTTTTCTAAATCATGGCAAAGATAAGAGATGGCTCCATACATATGTTCAGTCATGTTGCTTCTTTTTTGCTCTATTCGGTCAGAATGCTTTCCCACTAAACGAGCATTTATCCACTATTATCAATATTTTTGTGCCTTTCCATCATAAAATGATGGTTTCTATCGTATATAGATGTATACATAACCACCAATCTGTTCATCAACATTAGAAATAACCATAATAATGAGTAATAAGATAACGATTCTTTGGGCTGACGACGAAATCGATTTGTTGAAACCCCAAGTCATGTTCCTAGAGAAAAAAGGATATGATGTCATTACAGTGAGCAATGGCCATGATGCCATTGAAGAATGCGAGGAGTACAACGACATCGATGTCGTCTTTCTAGATGAAAGCATGCCCGGGCTAACGGGATTGGAGACCCTAGGGAAAATAAAAGGCATCAACCCCCATCTTCCTGTTGTGATGATTACGAAGAATGAGGCGGAAAATGTAATGGAAGAAGCTATAGGTTCTCAAATCACTGATTATCTGATCAAGCCGGTCAACCCGAACCAAATATTATTGACCCTCAAAAAAATCATTGACAAAAAAGATTTGGTCAAGGAAAAGACTTCTTCGGATTATCGACAGCAATTCGGAGAAATCTTCTCTAAAATAAATAGTGGGTTAAATTACCTCGAATGGACGGATACCTATAAGAAAATCATTAATTGGGAAATCAAAATCGACAATTCGGATACCGCTGAAATGGCGAACATCCTTTCGATGCAAAAGAGTGAAGCGAACATCGAATTTTCGAAATTCATCGAAAAAAATTATGTCGACTGGCTTTACGACGAAACAGATAGGGCTCCTATCATGTCCCATAATTTAATGAGGGAAAAAATCTTCAATGAAATTGAAGAAGGTGTCCCTACATTTTTTGTGTTACTCGACAACCTCCGTTTTGATCAATGGAAGATCATCGAACCCATCATTACAGAATATTATAGAGTTGACGAAGAAGACACCTTCTTCTCTATCCTCCCTACCGCCACCCAATATAGCCGAAATGCTATTTTTTCAGGATTGATGCCTTCAGAAATTGAAGAATACTACCCCGAATGGTGGAAAAATGACAATGAAAAAGGAGGTAAAAACCTGCACGAGGAAGACTTATTGAGAGAACAATTGAAAAGAACTTTCAGAAACCCTCCTAAGTTTGATTATGTAAAAATCATTAATACCCAGCATGCTAACAACCTTAGAGATAACATCCATAATTATATGAACAATGACTTCAATGCCATTGTCTATAATTTTATTGATATGCTATCTCATGCCAGAACAGAAATGGAAGTTTTGAAACAACTTGCCGGAGATGAACGGGCTTACAGATCCCTCACCCGTTCTTGGTTCATCCACTCTCCGTTATGGGAAGCCTTAAAAGAAATTTCTTCCAAGAATATCCGCCTCATCATTACAACCGATCATGGAACCATCCGGGTAAAACAACCCTCTAAAGTTATTGGCGACAGAGAAACGACCACCAACCTCCGATATAAAGTGGGCAAAAATCTAAAATTCGAACATAAAGATGTCCTCTCGGTTTCAAGCCCTAAAGAAGCACTACTTCCCCGCCCCAATGTGAGTTCCAAATTCATTTTTGCCAAGGAAGATAAATTCTTTTTATACCCGAACAACTACAATTATTATAACAATTATTATCGGGATACGTTCCAACATGGGGGGATCTCCCTAGAGGAAATCATCTGCCCTATTGTTAAACTCAGTCCCAAATAAGAGAAATTCTCTAAATTGGCGGCTTGGATCCAGAAATTCAAAGAATCTGGTATCCGTTTTGCATGACGATTAAATAACATATATCAAAAACAAAAAATCATGTTTGGAGATTTAATGGGCAACATGGAAGCCAAAAAGGAAGAAATGTTCCAAAAATTATCTGCCATTGAAGTCAGTGACTCTATTGGCGATGGTGCGGTAACAATTAAAGCCAATGCCAACCGACAAATTCTGAACATCAGTATAGACAAGTCCAAACTATCTTCCGACGATATGGAAGAACTCGAAGACTTGCTCCTTACCGTTGTGAATCGCACACTCGAAAAAGCCGCAGAAAAAGAAGCGGAAGAATCCCAGAAAATGATGAACGATCTTCTGCCCCCGGGCTTAGGAAACCTCTTCGGAGGTATGTGATGAACAAATAAAGATGAAAATGTACAAAACATACTTTTTTACTATTCTATTGATTTTTTCTTGTTTCGGATTTTTGCAATCCCAAACTCCTATTATAAATGAAGGGCTCATTGCCTATTATTCTTTTGACAATTGTGATGCCTTTGATGATACAGAAAGTGGATCTGATGGTGTGATTGTTGGCACTCCGGGTTGTGTTTGTGGTGTTTCCGGCAATGCCTTGGAATTAGACGGCCTTAACGACCACATCTTATTCCTAGGAGTTGTCAATAATTTTTTCAATACAGAACCCTTTTCGATAAGCTTTTATTTCAAATCTTTTGGTTCCCCTTTAACCCAAGACATTCTTTCCAAGCGGGAAGATTGTGGTCCGGACAATGCACTCAGCATTAGTTACAGACCTAGTTTAGGAACCGTCTCAGCAGAACTGAGCGAAGATTTTGAAAAGGGATCTGAAACCATCGGTACATTGAATTTTGATAATTGTTGGCATCATGTCGCTATTGTACGTAGAGCCGGAACAACCACTTTATTTTTAGATGGCGAAAAAATTTCTGAAGGCACAGCTGTTTCCAGAGTGGATTTGACCAACAATGCCGTTTTGTCTTTGGCGGACAGCCCCTGTATTGGTACAGGTATCAATCGTTTTAAAGGGTATATAGATGAAATTACAATTTACAATAGAGAATTATTGGATTCCGAAGTAAGTCAACTTTATTTGGCTCCGGATCGGATGGTCAATAATGATACCTTATTATACCTAGGTCAAACCGTAGACATCAATATTTCCAATACTTGTGTTACGAATTTTTCTTGGACCCCCACAGATGGCGTAGATGATCCTACATCAGAAAATCCTACTCTTTCTCCTACTGAAACCACAACCTATCAAGTAGAAATGATAGATGAAAATGGTTGTAGAGCTACTGACTCCATAAGGATAACCGTTATCGATCCATCAACATTGGATTGTGAACAAGTGTTTGTGCCCAAAGCTTTTACGCCAAATGGAACGGGACCTATTGTAAATGAAACCCTTGGCATCAGTAACCCTTACGCCTTGGATGATTTGATCTCTTTCGAAATTTTCGACAGATGGGGAGGACGAGTATTCCAAACCGACGATCCTTTTGTTCTTTGGGATGGAACCATGGGGGGGAAAAAACTCAACCCGGGCGTCTTCCTTTACAAAATCAAATTTAAATGTGACGGCAGTGAAAAAGTTAAATTCGGAAGCGTCACGCTAATTCGATAAAAAACTGAAAAAATCCTATAATTTTTTTAACAATTTAATAACAAAACCCTTATATTAGTAGTATCAAATGATAATTGATGTTTTACATCAGTTTTATTTAAGGGTGATTCATTTGGGTTTTTTTACTTATGAGAGGATCTTGCAAAAGATTCTCTCTCTTTTTTTTTGAAACATACTATTTTAATACGGGAAGGCCATCCTCCCTTTTATTCTCTTTCCATTATGAAAATACTGGTATTCGGCAATATCGGTTCGGGTAAGACTACTTTTTGCAAAGCCCTCTCGGAGCACCTCTCCGATTGGGAATATCTCGCTATTGATGATTTTCGAAGAACGTATGGAGACAACACATTCAAGGGAGATTCTATTGCAAAGAGCCATTTTATAAAAAGCATCACTCACGACGATTCATTACAACTCATTGAAAGCTCGGGCTTTGGCCGACTGGGCAGCTCTCTAGCTAGACGCTTACAAAAATATGAAGGCGAGCTGATTGTACTTGTTTTATTGGTAAAAGGAGATCAATGCAAACAACGGTTGGAATCCCGCGAATGGGATGTTCCTTTTCCAGAAAACACAACCAAAGGAGATGCCCTTGTAAAAAAAATGGATAAACTTATTTTTTCTAATTTCCTCTTTGAACGGTGGTCAACCAGAGAGAAAACCCTTTTTATACAAGCCCCTCATATTGTTCCAAATGACACCCTAGTTTTAATATCGACTCTTACCAGTTATATCAATACTAAAGGATTAGCCAACCTCAACAATCACTTTATATAATATTTTCAATAAATATTGAAAGTTTGTTTTTTAGCCGTTATATTTGTCTAAGAAAATAGAAATGGTTAACTAGCCACGTCTTATGAAACACGAGCTTGGTAATAAAGATGCTTTTGCAATATATAGACTTCCCAATGAGGAGAACCACTACTTGTTGAAGTCAAGGAACCAACAACCTATCCCTTTTGCAAAGCTGGGAAAAGAAGAAACGGCCTTTGTCATGCATCCATTCGATGCAGAAGGGAATGCTCCTGCCCTGGCTCTTATCCCTGAAGAAATCTACATTAATCCCCAATTTATTTTCAAGAGTGCACATCATGGGGAACCACATTTCATTTCTGAAGAAAATTATTTGCCATTGCTGGAAAACTTCATCCAATGCATTTGTGATAATAATTTTCACAAAGCGATTTGTTCCAGGGTCATACCCAAACATATGCCAACAGAAAATCTTTATGCCCTTTTCATGAAAATGAAAAAGCAATATCCTTTTGCTTTTGTTTACCTAATCAATTTACCGGGCATCGGATGTTGGATGGGAGCGACCCCTGAAATTCTACTAACAGAAAATAATGGAATTGGAGAGACCGTTGCTCTTGCTGGTACGAGACCGCTCAGCAGCATGGAAGATTGGGGCAAAAAAGAAATTATTGAGCAGCAAATGGTCGAACGGTACATTGCTAACATTCTGATTAGTCGGAAAAAGAGTTTTCAAAAAATAGGGCCATTTACCGTTAATGCCGGCCATGTGATGCATCTAAAAACACGCTTCCGCTTCCCGCTAGAAAGCCATTGGAAAGAAGTTGCTCTAGACATCCACCCTACCCCAGCCATTTGCGGATTACCACAAGATAAAGCCCAACAATTCATACTAGAAAACGAGCCTCATGATAGAAGCTACTATTGTGGGTTCTTGGGGCCTGTAAATTTTCAAGGCAAAACAGATTTATTTGTCAACCTTCGGTGCATGCAAGTGTTTAAGGATAAATTCGCCCTTTATGTGGGTGGTGGAATCACATCCGATTCAGAACCTGAAAAAGAATTGGAAGAAACTCGTTGGAAATCCCGTACTTTGTCGGACATTATCGAAGAAGTATATAATAGTGAGCAAATTTATATCAGATAAACATAGTGTCAGGAATTTGGTGGAAATCTGTGCTGCCAAAGGCATCCGCTATGTCATAATATCTCCGGGTTCAAGAAATGCTCCGCTTACCATTACTTTTAGTGAACATGATGCTTTTGAATGTTTGAGTATTCCGGATGAACGCTCTGCCGCTTTTATTGCTTTGGGCATTGCCCAACAAACAGGGGTACCGGCTATTATCACCTGTACTTCGGGTAGTGCTTCATTAAATTATGCTCCGGGCATCAGTGAAGCCCATCATCAAGGCATACCCATGGTGGTTCTAACCGCTGATCGTCCTGAAGAATGGATAGGTCAGGGCGAAGGGCAATCCATTAACCAACGCAATGTATATGACAACTATATTTTAAAAAGTTATTCCTTGCATTTGGATTTATCCGACAAGGATCATATTTGGTCGAATGATCGAATGGTTTGCGAGGCGATTGACATCGCCAAAAATAAGCAAGGGCCCGTACATATTAATATGCCTTTCCGAGAGCCTTTATATGTCCATCATACATACGACGACGTTCCTTTACCCAAAGTCCATACTCAAGAAAAATTAGAATACAAACTACCTGATTCATTATTAGAAAAATTATCTAATACATGTAATACCGCTTCTAAAATTTTAATTCTTTGTGGATTAATTCCTAGAAAAAACAAAACATTAAATCGACAGTTAAATCAGCTGGGTCAAACCGTTGTTGTTTTTTCAGAATCCACTTCCAATATTATTGGTGAACATATTTTTAATCATATTGACGGATTATTAAGCCACCCTTCTTCGGAAAATGAACAACCCGAAATTTTAATTACAATCGGTCATTCTTTTATTTCAAAAAAAATAAAAAAATGGTTGAGAAAAAATACGCCCACGGAGCATTGGCATATTTCTGAAAAAGAAAATGCCCAAGATGTTTTCCAAGCATTAACCTCACATATAAAAATAGAACCTTCCTTATTTTTTCAAGAATTTATTCCGAAAATAAATTCAGCGAAAAAAGAAAAAAACAAATACAAAGAATTATGGAATAACATCAAAAAAGGAAATGAAAAAATAAATATTCTTTCTCGTTTTGATAAAGAAAAAATTCTTTCTGATTATACTGCTTTTTCAAAAATGCTAGAAGCATTACCCCAAAATACTAATTTACATTTAGGAAATTCCTCTCCTGTTCGATATGCTCAACTTTTCCCTTTACGGGAAGATATTTTATATAATAGCAATCGAGGAGTAAGTGGTATTGACGGCAGTTCTTCTACCGCCATAGGTGCTGCATTGGTCAATAAACGACCTACTGTTTTAATGACCGGAGATATTTCTTTTTTTTACGATTCCAATGCATTATGGAACTATCAGTTACCCAGCAACCTGAGAATTATAATTATCAACAACCAAGGAGGAGGAATTTTTAATTTAATTCCGGGCCCGCCCTCTACGAAACATTGTGAAACATTTTTTGAAACCCATCACAACTTTAAAGCCAAAGGAATTTGCGAAGCATTTCATGTTCCTTATTTTTTTGTAGAAACCATAGAAGAATTAGAAAAAACATTGCCTGAATTTTATGCTCCCCAAAAAAACAATCGCCCGGCTGTTCTCGAAATATATACAGACCGGTCATTTAATGATATCGTATATCATTCTTATTTTAATGAAATCAATACATCTAAATACGTAGAATAATTTATGTCAAAAATAGATTGGAAAATTGCGAAAGAATATGAGGACATCACTTACAAAAAATGTAAGGGTGTTGCTCGGATTGCATTTAATCGACCAGAGGTTCGAAATGCTTTCCGCCCTAAGACCGTAGGTGAATTATTGGATGCTTTCCACGATGCGAGGGAAGACAGAACCATTGGTGTTGTTCTTTTATCCGGCGAAGGTCCTTCACCCAAAGATGGTGTTTATGCCTTTTGCTCAGGAGGCGATCAGCGTGTTCGTGGAAAAAGAGGCTACGAAGGTGGCGATGGTGTAGGCCGCTTGAATATTTTGGAAGTCCAACGCCTCATCCGTTTTATGAATAAGGCGGTTATTTGTGTGGTGCCCGGTTGGGCTGTGGGTGGAGGTCATAGTCTACACGTTGTTTGTGATTTAACTCTCGCGAGTAAGGAACATGCTATTTTTAAACAAACAGATGCCGATGTTGCCAGCTATGATGCGGGTTATGGTTCTGCTTATTTAGCAAGGCAAGTGGGGCAAAAAAGGGCAAGGGAAATATTTTTCCTCGGGCGAAATTATTCAGCACAGGAAGCCTTCGAAATGGGCATGGTGAATGCGGTCATTCCTCATGATCAATTAGAAGATGAAGCTTACAATTGGGCTCAAGAAATTTTAGGTAAAAGTCCAACAGCAATTAAAATGTTGAAATTCGCATTTAATTTAATTGATGACGGTTTGGTGGGTCAACAAATTTTTGCTGGTGAAGCTACCCGCCTGGGTTATATGACAGATGAGGCAGAAGAAGGCAGAAATGCATTCTTGGAAAAACGAAAACCGAACTGGGAAAAATTCCCAAAGTTTCCTTAATTTATATTGAGCTGTCCTGATTTTCCCCAATGTTCAAAAAAATCAGGACAGCTTATTTATACAAAAACAATCCTCTTACCTTTGCAAGGCTTAATCATTAAATCGCATCATTCTTTCTATGGAAGCCAATAATAATGCGTAATTTTGTGTTAGATTAACAAGCAAACATTCAAGGTTATGACATATTTCAAAACGATGGGCTGTTTCCTGATTGCCATATTGCTCTATTCTTGCAATACACCGGAAGCGCCCGATTCTACCAACCCAACCACAACTGCACCCGATGCATCCACTTTCGTTTTGAATCTTCCCGATTCGTCTATGCTGAAGAAAGGTCCTTTGCCTATTTTCCTAGAGGGCGAGAAAACGATCATCAATTTGGATGATTATTTCCACGACCCTTTAAAAATCGAGTATATCAAAATCAATTCGGATAAAATCAACCATACTTTTTTCTTGGATGAAAAAAGATTGGAGTTAGATGTTGTAGGCGAACCCGACCTGCTTACCAATATGACCATGCGAACCGACGGCATCGACTACGACTTGCTTCTTGCTAGAAAATTACCCGATAATGTTCCTCCTTCTCCATCAAAATTATCGTATGCGAAAGGAGATGCAAATGGAATGACCATTAATTTTACAGAAAAACCAGTGGCTGTATTGGCGTATTGGGAAGGGTTCAAAATTCCGGCAGAAATTTCAGATAAGAATATCCAACTCGAATTACCAACCAATGCGAAGGATTTGGAAAATTCTGCTGTTATTATTTACGCCCATAATGGTCAAAAATATTTTCCTCGTTTGGAAATTCCTTTGAAAAAAGGATTGAAGTAAATACTACAATATAAAAAAACCTCCTAGAAAATCTAGGAGGTTTTTTTTATACCTACATTATACCTTCTCAACAATTATCTTCCCCATCCGACAATTCCCAAAAAGTATCATTGTAATTTTCTTCTTCTCTATTCTTGCACGGAAAATCTTTTTCGACCAATAATTGAAGTTTTCTATTGTTTGAAAATTCCAATACATTTTCCAAACTTACCTGATTGGAACCCGCCCAAACCATTGCCCTTACTTCGGGTAAAAAAATGTTTATCATATCGTTTTCAAACTTAGCATTCAACTTTGGAACATCTGCTATTTCGAGGAAAAAGGAAAATTCTTTTTCACCCAAATGAACAGTTTCAATTATTTTTTTTTGTTTGACTAATTCTTCTAATTCTGATTTCCGAATTCTAACCCGGATACTATCTTTTGTACAACGCAATTTCATAAATTCAATCTTTATGGATGTGCCGAAACCCACACTTCCCCATTTTCAAAAATTTCTTTTTTCCAAATCGGTACCGTTTCTTTTAGCGTATCAATAGCAAATTGGCAAGCTTCGAAAGCTGCTTTCCGATGAGGTGCCGAAACCACAATGACAACCGGAATTTCACCCACTTGCAAAACACCTGTTCGATGATGAATCACTATCTTAAAAACATCAAAATTTTTAATGGCTTCCTCTGCAATTTTTCTCATTTCGGAAAGGGCCATTTTTTCGTAGGCTTCAAATTCCAGACGAATTACTTTTTTTCCATTTGTTTGGTTTCGAACCGTACCTACAAAAGAAACAATTCCTCCCGCCGAATTATCGGCTACAAAATTAAAAGCTATATCTGAAGACAGTTCTTCCGCTTGTAAAATAATATTTATTTTTCCATCCATCATCCTCCTGCTACGGGTGGTATTAATGCAATTTCATCCGAAGAAGAAATCAATAAATCATCATTACCGTATTCTTCGTTTACGGCAATCAATAACGATTTTAATGCTTTGAATTTCGGAAACTCACTTTCTAATTTATTTTTTAAATCAGCAACAGTTGCTCCTTCATTCAAATCAATAAAAATACTATTATTCTTCACGATGTCTTTTGTAATACCGAATGCTAAAATTTTCACTTTCATATTGGTTGTAAAATTAAGCTTATTCATTCGAAATAAAAAACATGATGAACAGCATCCAACAATCTTTAGGGATTTTCTTATCTTTAGAATATGAAAGCAAAAATAGGAATCATAAATGTTTCGGATAGAGCCAGCCAAGGAATTTATGAAGACCTGCCGGGCAAAGCTGTTGTTGCTACGTTAAAAGAATATTTAATTTCTGAATGGGATTTCGAATATGCCGTTATTCCTGAT
This sequence comes from Saprospiraceae bacterium, assembly GCA_020629255.1. Classification (GTDB taxonomy): domain Bacteria; phylum Bacteroidota; class Bacteroidia; order Chitinophagales; family Saprospiraceae; genus JAHDCE01. The sequence continues at coordinate 13,406 of JAHDDR010000009.1, forward strand.
GAGCAACATTTGCTTGAAAAAAAAATGACCGAAATGGCCGATGAAAAAAATTGTTGTTTGATCATTACCACCGGAGGAACGGGGCCAGCAAAAAGGGATGTGACACCTGAGGCTACCGAGGCTATTTGTCAAAAAATGATGCCCGGTTTTGGTGAACGAATGCGAATGGAAAGTTTAAAATATGTACCCACGGCCATCTTGTCCCGACAAACCGCAGGAATAAGAAACCAAACATTAATTATTAATTTACCTGGAAAACCGAAAGCCATCCGCGAATGTTTGGATGCTGTTTTTCCCGCCGTTCCTTATTGTATTGATTTAATTGAAGGTCCTTATTTAAAAACCGATGAAAATGTCATTCGTGCATTTCGTCCAAAAGCCAAATAAATGGAAAAAGGAAAAGTAGAATGGATTAGTATTCGTCCGAAAACGAAAGAAATTTCTATTTTAAATGAAGTCGAAGTTTCTGTAGAAAATGGTTTAATTGGCGATCGATATAAGAAAATAAATGGTAAAAGACAAGTCACTTTAATTCAAAAGGAACATCTTGATATTATTGCTTCTTTTATCGGTCAAGAAAAAATTGAGCCTCAACAAACTCGAAGAAATATTGTCGTATCGGGTATTAATTTAAAATCGTTCATCGGTAAAAAAATGAACATCGGAAATGTAATTTTAGAAATTACGGATCATTGTGTTCCTTGCGACAACATGGACAAAACGTTAGGCGAAGGAGGAAGGAATGCTATGGAAGGCATGGGTGGAATTACAGCCCGAGTTATCCAAGGGGGGCGGATTAAAATAGGTGACGCCGTTTTGCGAGATTAATTCTTTTTAAATTAAAAAAAACACAAGCATTGATTACCGTTCAAGAAGCTACAGAAATTATTTTACAACATGGCTACTTACCTAAAGTAGAAAAAATAAAATTGGAACATTCTGTAGGACGAATTTTAGCCGAAGACATTTTAGCCGATCGGGACTTCCCTCCTTTTGATCGAGTAATGATGGATGGTGTTGCTTTATCTTTTGCTTTTTTTTCTCCAGAAAACCATTTAACGATTGAAGGTGTTCAAGCAGCGGGTTCTCCTCCTTTAATTTTAAAAGAAAAAAACAATTGTATTGAAATCATGACGGGTGCCGTTTTACCTCAAAACACAGATAGTGTTGTGCGTTATGAAGATTTTGAAAAAATTGACCAAAAAATAAAAATAAATATTTCCGATATAAAAAAAGGACAAAATATACATTTCCAAGGAACGGACAGAAAACAAGGTGATATCATCATTAAAAAAAGCAATATTATTTCTCCGGCAGAAATTGGCGTAATGGCCACCGTTGGCAAAAAAGAAATCAATGTCCTTTCCTTGCCGAAAATTGCTATTTTTAGCACGGGTGATGAATTGGTCAACGTAAAAGAAACACCCCTCCCCCATCAAATTCGAAAATCGAATATTCATGTACTGGAATCTATTCTACAAAAAGAAAAAATAAAAACTACATCTATTCATATCAAGGACAATAAAGAAGAAATTAGAAGTGGATTATCCAAAGCACTTTTAAATAATGATGTCCTGATTTTAAGTGGTGGCGTATCAAAAGGAAAATATGATTACATACCAGAAATATTAGAAGAACTTGGCGTTGAAAAATTATTTCACCGAGTAAAACAACGCCCGGGCAAACCTTTTTGGTTTGGAAAATCCAAAGAAGGAAAAATTGTTTTTGCATTGCCGGGCAATCCTGTTTCTACCTTTATGTGTACCAATCGTTATTTTTTGCCCTGGCTGAGAAATTCAATGGGCTTACCCTCAATTCACTCTCCTTATGCCATCCTTACGGAGGATTTTTATTTCGACAAAGATTTACAATATTTTCTTCAAGTAAAAATAAGTCATAATAAAAAAGGGCAACTTTTAGCAACGCCCAAAATCGGACAAGGATCAGGAGATCTGGCTAATTTGGTCAACGCTGATGGATTCCTCGAATTACCACAAGAACAACAACAATTTAAAAAAGGAGAATGTTACCCTTATATTTCTTTTAGATAATTTGAAATGGATAAAAATAAATTTACACATTTAGACGAAAAAGGCAATCCAAGCATGGTAGATGTGGGTCAGAAAAAGCCGACACATCGAATAGCAAAAGCAAGGGCTATCATTTCTTTAAATACAGAAATTTTAGCACAATTAAATGACGGGGAAATAAAAACAAAAAAAGGGCCCGTTTTTCAGACGGCTATTATTGCAGGCATGATGGCGGCCAAAAAAACAGGCGAATTAATTCCCTTGTGCCATCCTATCGGAATGGATAATTGCCAAGTAGACATACAAGTAAAAAACAAAGAAATCATTATTGATTGTACGGCGAGCGTTTTTGCAAAAACGGGAATAGAGATGGAAGCCATGACCGGTGCTTCAGTAGCTGCCCTGACCATCTATGACATGTGCAAAGCCTTTTCTCATGATATTGTCATCAAAGAAATTAAACTCATGGAAAAACATGGAGGAAAAAAAGATTTTAACCGAAACGAATAATTTATATGGTTTGGTTCTCGCTGGTGGGCAAAGTCGAAGAATGAAACAAGACAAAAGCTTGATGGCGTACCATGACATCCCTCAAGCAGAATATACTTATCGTTTATTATCTCCTTTTTTTGAACAAACATTTATTTCTTGTCGTGAAGATCAAAAAAACAATTTCAACCCCAACTGTCATTTAATTTTTGATCGTTATGATTCCATTGGCCCTATTGGTGGTTTATTATCCGCTTTTGAAAAACACCCTGACTCTTCTTTTTTTGTTCTTCCTTGCGACATGCCTTATCTCACCCAAGAAGAAATAAAAACAGTATTACAAAAAAGAAGTCCCTATAAAAAAGGAAGCTATGTTTTTAATGCTAGCACTAAAAACATAGAACCTTTATTTTGCATTTATGAACCTTCTTCTCACCCTTTGGTAAAAAAAGCGGTTCAAGAAAAAGAATATTCTTTGCGAAAGCTCATTTTAAAATATGATTTTGAAAAGGTAATCCTTAATAAAAAAGATCGATTAATGAATATCAATGAATAAGCTATCATATTGGTATTATTTCCTTAACACCACTATTTTCCTTTTGAATATTCTCTTACCTACCGAAATCCAAACAAAATAGATCCCTGGTTTCCAGTCCGAAGTGTCGAAATCAAGAACCTGATGCCCCTTTGGCAATTCACCATATTCTTTTGAGAATACGGGGTTGCTTAAAGCATCATAAATAATTAGACTTACCATTTCTTTATTTTTCAAGTTTAATTCTGTCTGTGTTCTGGAGAACGTAGGATTGGGATAGAAATGCCCCATTATCGATTTTTCTTCTGATTTTTCAACAGCTTTCCAATTATTCGAACAGAAAATGTCTTGGTATTGGCTTACTCCCACTCCCTGCACAAATACATCTGTAGATGTCTGGGGAAAATAGGGAAGCCCCATTTCGTTTGCCATCGATCCGATGCTTCCTTCAGCAGTCAGATTGGTTGGTATTATATTGTTATCCCCTTCTTCAGAATCATAACAGCCATCATTATCACTATCTAGATCTAATCGATTTACAATTCCGTCATTATCCTGATCACAAGAATTTAATGAATAAATTGATAGCCAAATTCCATTATTAGGGTTAAATGAACTAATGGTAATACTGGTTACCGTTTTATCACTCTTCCCTATAATATGTCCTTGTACACTATCTACACCCTCGTTGATTTTTCCAGAAGAAGCGTCATAAGTAACTATCCCTAAATTCTGATACTGAGAAGGATTTCCACCAGATAAAATTCCTTCGGCTACTTCAAAATCCAAGGTGGTTGCCGTTCCTTCATTGATTTCTAAAACAAGCGGATGAACTCCTGTATTCCAAATTCCATCATATACAAAAATGCCGATCTCGTAGGCTTTAACCGGTTTATCAAAATGAATGGTTAGACTACTATTAGAATTATAGAAATATGGCGATTGAAAAAAATCTAATGTTGTCTCCGTTCCTGACACTCCAGATAAAAAACTACTACTACCAAAAGTTGAATACCCTACATAATTTGGAGTTATTTGAACATTTGTTTGAGTTTCCCCTTTCCATATATCTGTTCCGGAATAGTATAAAGATGAAGTTAAGCCACATTCATCAATATCAGATATTCCATCGTTGTCATCATCTAAGTCTATATCATCGGTTATTCCATCACTATCAAAATCTTGTTCACATTCCATAACATCAAAATCTTGGCTATTTCCAATTGATTGACTTATTGCAATTCCGTTTTCATTAATAGGAACACCATTGATATCTGATGTAGTTCCAAAACTACCATCAGCTTCTATGTCTGAATTAGTATAATCTCCATCCCCCTCTTCAGCATCATAACAGCCGTCTGAATCGGAATCCAAATCCAGATAATTTGGAATCATATCATTGTCTGTATCACAGGAAAGCGAAATCAGATCAAAGAGGAGTTGCCCCCCCTGAAAAGTAAGTCGGATATTATTGACCAATTCGTCTCCACTCCCCAAGAGGAAGAGGTCAGAACAATTAGAGAAATTGGAATCATTATTTATTTGCCCTGTAGTTGTGTCGAAAGTAGGGAGTTGTATTGCACAATTGGATACGAGCAGGTCATATATCCCACCTATAGAATTGGAAGGGATAGAGTTGAAATCATTTGAACTTACAGTTCCGTTAATCTCAATGCCTACTTGATAAGAACCCCATATTCCCCAGAAATGCAGCCCTATCTTATTGATGGGGGTGGGTTCTGAAAAAGAAATGAATATATTCCCTCCATTTGCTGTAACATAAGATGAACCAATATGGGCTTTTCCTGAAAATTCGGAGGAGGTCAAATCGAAATCATAGGGCTGGCTGCCAATATTTTCCCAATCATAAAAAGTAGCATTTGATGTGTTTGTTTCTACAGCCACACCAGACTCATTCCAAATGCCATTATTAGTAGCTTGGTAGATACATTCGTCGTTATCTTGAATTCCATCGTTGTCATCATCCAAGTCAACTGTATTAATAATGCCATCACCATCAGTATCCAAGCAAGATGTAGCATCACTGCCCAAAACAATAAGGTGGAGCTTAGTCGTATTGGTACATCCATTTTCGAGTTCTTCATACATGAAATAAGTGCCGCTTTCCATCAATTGATTTCCATCGAAGGGGTAAGAATCCCCCTCGCAGATTTCCACTTCTAAAAACACATCGTTATTTTCACAGCATATCTGTGCGATAACATTTGGATCATTGCTGGCCCCAATTCCCTGTACGATCTCTATTCCTTCCACTATAGGGATACCCATAACATTGGAAACCGTACCAAAACTCCCGTCTAGAGGCAAGTCAGAATCATATCCCATCGTACCTTCCAAAGCATCATAACAACCATCACCGTCCGAATCCAGATCCAGACTGTTCACAGTGCCGTCACCGTCACTATCGCAATCGGATATCCTATACAAAACACAAACTATATTTTCATTCGAGAAAATCGTGGAACGCAGCCTTATCCTGGTAACCAATGCATTGGAATTTCCGATGATATGCCCTTCGAATGATTCATTTGTAGGTCCATTGATATTTCCTGTAAAAGGATTGTATTCCAATGTGGAAGGGTTAATGCCTGATGAGGATATTATGCCTCCCGTTGATTCTGCGTCAAAAACAGAAAATGAAGTGTTCATGTCCGTTTCCCCTGAGAAAGAAACGCTTAATTCCGAATTCGAGGTGCTGTGCTTGATGATATAAATACCAATGGCGCTTGCTTCAACACCTTCTGAAAATTCAAATTCATAAACGGATTCCAATGGATTGCCTAAATTATCAGTTTCTCCGGCAAACAGAATGACATCATCTACATCCAGTTCAATACCCAAAGAAGGTATCGTGCTGATATAGTTGTAACCGTTTCCTTGGTCATCCAAATAATTCGAAAGACTTGTTTGCCCCCCCTCATTGACATTTGTTGTACTTAGACTTAGAAGGCTGGTCCCCCAGTCGTTTTGGCCAACATTAAGCGATGCAACTTCGCAGTTTTCCTCCAAGTCTGGGATTCCGTCATTGTCATCATCCAAATCTTCTATATCGACAACCCCATCTCCGTCTGTATCTAGGCAGGAGGCAGCATCACTGCCCAAAACAATCAGGTGGAGTTTAGTCGTATTGGTACATCCGTTTTCAAGCTCTTCATACATGAAATAAGTCCCGCTTTCCATCAATTGATTTCCATCGAAGGGATAAGAATCCCCTTGGCAGATTTCCACTTCTAAAAACACATCGTTATTCTCACAGCATGCCTGTGCGATAACATTCGGATCATCGCCCGTTCCAATTCCCTGCATGATCTCCATGCCGTCCACAATGGGGATTCCCATATCATTTGAAACGGTACCAAAACTCCCGTCGGGAGGCAAGTCGGAATCATATCCCATTGTTCCTTCCAATGAATCAAAACAATCATCACCATCCGAATCCAGATCCAAGCTATTTACAATGCCATCACCGTCACTATCCGTATTACAATTATTGTATGATATCCTTATGTTATCTATTCGGAGTTCATCTGCTCCCGAGCTTCCCTGTAGATTCAAGACATTTGTATCTGGACCAGAATAGGGTATGGTTACCGTCACATTTTGGGTCATGAGATTATTGTCATTAGAAACGACAAATTCGGTATGGCTTACGATTGCTCCATTCCTTCCCCAAATACCAGAAACCCTATCAGGCCATGAATCGGTTGTGGCAGAAAGGACATCGTGGCAGCAGCCTAGCCAGATAAGGAAACTGGCTGCATTCCCATTCCCTGCGTTCGGCTCGGAACTAGCATGGGAAGTACCCCCTATATCAAAAGAGATGGTAATCGTCCCTCCTGCTTGGTTTAGACCTGATATTTCTTGACTCATGAAATGTACTCCATTTATATTTGGATTGACATTAGCCACGCCATCCTCTAAAATCCAACCACTGGACAAACCATTTCCGATTGGTTCCCAAGACGAGTCATTATCAAAACTGGGGTTAGATAACACATACAATTCCTCACATTCCTCAGTATCTGGGATGCCATCATTGTCATCATCGAGATCCATACTGTCTGGAACACCATCTCCGTCTGTGTCAAGACATTCCGAAACATCTAAAACAGTTAAATCCATATAAACAACAGATTCACAATTATTCGTAGATGATTGTGTAATTGTATGTGAATACAGCCCACTCTCTGTCAATATTTCTCCATAGAAATTATAAAATTCTCCTTGACAGATTTCTTCTGAGATACTTTCGATTTCATCAACTAATAAGTTAGGATCGATATTGGCAGGGTTAGCCAAGTCGAATGTATTAGCCAATTTGATATCATCCAAAAGAATGGATATGACCGTGGCATTTGCATTGTCTGTAGAGTTGGGATGATAAATTCCTGAACTCAGCCTCCATTCATCTGGTCCATCTTCATATCCCCAAAAGAGGTTCATTTGTCCTTCTAGGGTTCCATTCACCCATACGCCAATTTCTCCTAAAATCCCTTCAATATCCGCTCTGCTTGGCCTTGCTTTCAGCACTATATTATGCCAATTACTCTTTGGTCCTATATCAATCCAAGTCATATCAAAAGGATGGTGTTGTACTCCTTCTGAATCTGCTACTTCTGCTCTTAGGAAAATATTACCATCCATTACTTTACACCAAATAACAAAAGGGACTGGCCGTGGGGAATGATCAAACACCTGAACCATTTGCATAAGAACAAAATGATTCGTATTATTTGGAGTTTCCTCATCAAAAGTGAATGCCTGTCCGTAATATTTTGTTTCTCCGAATTTTAATGCATAAGGTTCATGTCTTAGGGACGTAACGATTTCTGATCTTTCTTTTTCTGAATCGGTATTTGGATTAATTCTACAACGAATGGATTTATTTCCAGAATTAGAGTTTTCGAAATTAATTTCAGGTTCTTCTCCATCTGAACCAGAATATAAAAAATATTCCAATCCGTTATCGTTTAAATAATTGCCAGTGGTACTTGGCTCTCCCGTATTATTATAGAAAATATCAATACATTCAGCATCAATATTTGAAAATAGTTCTGCTGGGATTTCTGTAACATTCAATTGGATTATGCTGTCACATCCAAATTCGGTTTGGGTAGTGTGTAGATACTCCCCTGCTTCAGTTATTATCTGCCCTTCAAATGTAATGGTTTCTCCTGATACTAATTCATGTTCTAATATGGTGTTGGGAACTAAAAAGTAATTTGCTTTTATCCAATCAATCTCAAAATCGATACCTGAACTTGTTATTGGATCAACACGTATTAAATTAATAGCTCCTTTCCAATTATCATGAGTATAGACTGGAAAAACAATTTCTTGCCAGTTGCCATTTCCACTATAAGGTAAGGTAATTAAATAGTGACTATTCGTATCATTTCTTTTCCAAAAAAATTGAATGGTTGTATTATTGATATCAGCTTTCAGTTTCACTACGACTTCTGTTATTTCATCAGCAGACAAAAAGACATTGCTATTATAAAAATAAGGGTCGCTAGTACTGGAAGTTGCTGAAAAAACTCCTGATTGTACTGATATATTTTCCATATTTTGGAAGACTGAAAAACCTTCAAAATTACCATCTTCATTAAACTGGAATGCCATATCTGAAGCAGAAAAAGGATTTCTACCCTCCGATAATTCATCTCCATCACTCATTCCATCTCCATCACTATCATGTATCGGATTTTCAGAATTAAATGCTCTTATCCAGTCTACATCAAAATCCAAACCTACATTTGTCACAGGATCAAGTCTTAAAGTGGTAATTATATTATTCCATTCATCATGGGTTCCAACATCAAATACAATTTGCTGCCAATCACCATTTCCTGTATAAGGTATGGTCATGACACTATATGAATTGGAAATATTGTTTTTCCAAAGGAGCTGGGTATTGGTATTGTTCGTGGCTCTAATTTTTACAATTATTTCATTTATATTCCCTGCGTTTATATTTAAATTATCATTCCATATATGTGCATCTCCGTTATTTATTGAACTACCTGACAAGCTTCCGCAAGCTACAGTTACATTTTCTATATTATTCATTCCTGTCCAACCCTCAAAATTTGAATCTTCATTGAAATGAAATGCCATATCAGATGCAGAGAAAGGATTATTTCCACTATTAACTTCTTGGTTATCTGATATTAGATCTCCATCAGAATCCACAAGTGTTGGAGTAAAATCTGTTACCCATGTTAGGGTATAGAGTTGGCTTCCCGTATCCTGTAGCCGGCTATCAGCAATGGGTCGGATATACAAATCCCCATTTGGCTCAATAAAGTACCCCGATTCTGTTGCACTTTTAAGTTCGGCAAGAGAGCCATATTGATAAACCTGATCATTATTGGCATTTATGTTTATGCCACCTAACTTACCAAAATCCTTTAATCGAATCACATAACTATCACCTACCTCTATAGCATCGTACATTCTTAATTGAATTGTTTTAGTGTGGGGAAGGGTTTCATAATAGAATGTATATAAAAAATCATCATTACAAATTAAAGGAACGGCATGATGTGTTCTGAAACCTTGACTGTAATACAGATAAGCGGGATCAGTACCATCTTTCGTCCGATGGATGGTCATGACCGGTTTCTCTTCGGGTGAAACAATATTGTAAGTAAGGTGTGCCAGTGAATAATGGTGATTATTTACATAAGCATTATTCCAATTCTCAGGTTTTGTCTCTTGACCAGTCAATAATAAGGGGTGGTTACTTACTATGGAACTGCTACCCTGATTACTTACTGATCCATCATCTCTGAAAACCATTGTCCATGTTCTGGGATGTTCAGGTTCCCCGTTTGTGATAAAGGATTTAGGAGGGAGATCATAATTGGGTAATCTAATGGGCAATGGTTCAGTGTGATTGGTTGTAATATTTTCAAAACAATGATTCAATCGTTTCACTGCAGCGAAGCCATTCAAAATAGAATTAGCATTTGGCAAATTCCAATCTACTAAATAACTATTTTTTATACATCCTGCACCATCATATGCACGATATAAATGTTGCTCACCAGTTATATTTCCTTCATTGGAATTGAAAATAAGTGCTGAGGAATCAATAACTACAAAAGAGGCAAGCATCATATTCCTTCTATTGTCTATAAAGACATTATTCCTGAAAATTAGATTTGATGAAAGGCCTCCACTCCCTATTCCTGCATAAACACCTAGGTTATTTGAATACCACGTACAACTATCCATATAATGCAAATCTGAATTAGCCCATCCTTTGTTTGTCAATATTACGTGGGGTTCATTTAGGGAAATTTGATCGAAGATGTCGAAACCATTCATACAACTATGGGCCTTATTGCCATAGAATCTACCTAATGGTTCTTTATAGGGTTCTAATCCCTCAAAATATGGATGACCATTTGAAAAACCTGTTGGCTCGATTGGAAAAGCAAACCAATATCCAGTACCCTCTGTGCCAGCAGCAATATTATTCTCAATAATATTATTAGGGTTAGTGATCCAATAACTTGATGGCGTACGATTTTGAAATTGATCGTGCGAATTATCCGATGCAATAATTTCTTCTCCCGGAGCTGGCTTTTTAGACAGAAGGGTAACGTTTTTACTCACTGTGTTAAACCGTTCACTACCATCTTCAAAAAATACTCCATGACCTATATGATCATAGAAAAAATTATTTTCAACTGTAGTAAAATCAGTACCATGAATCGTAATAGCCCTATTATATGACAAATGCACGCTCGAATTTTTAAAGTATTGACCATCGCCTCCATCTGTTATCATATGCCAATGAAATGGATATTTTCCTAAATAAGATTTTTGTCCCATTCTGTATAATTCAACACCATCAAAATAAGCTTTACCACCAGAATGCATCATAACATGGCCTCCATACCCCTCTGCTTCTGACACTTGATCTCCTTGAACAACAATATTATGACTAAGCAATCCTACTTCAGCACGAATATCTGCTATCCACGTTTCTTCATCTGAAGATCTAGTATAATCCTTGGTAATACCCGTATGAGGAAATTCCAATGGCATATATAAACTAATGGTTAGACTATCAGGACTAATGGATTGAATTCTTCTTTTCTCAGCTTCATTCCAATCTAAACGAGTAGAAGTTATTACTATTTCATCATCAACTTCCCAATTGACAGGCTCAGATAGGGTTATTGTAAAGCTGCCCTCAGAAACATTACCCGCTAATTTAACCCAACTGTTTTTTTGTTTTCCATGTAAGTTTAACGTTGCTTCACCTGAAGCACCTACATATTTATTATCAAAACCAATATCATTAGTGCCGTCATCAATTCCTGTTAAATTTATGACTCCAGAGCCTAAATATCTGTTTGACGGGAGTCCGATTTCTAGTTCTGCAAACTCACCATGAACCCACAAGAAATCTGTATTTAGATAAAAATCAGCATTTCCATCGTTCATAAGTTTACCATTGACTGTAATATTTTTTGCATTACAATCCCCTACAAGTTTTACAATACGACCAGAAGGAATAACAACTTCATCTGTTAGAGATGGGACCCCTTCAGGTGACCAAGTAGTATCTTCATTCCATAAGCCATTATTAATTGCTATAACTTGGCTTTTTGCCATTGGAAAAAAGAAAATCAATAATAAAAAGATAGCAATAATCTTAGGGAAGATCATCTTCAATTTTCGAATTGGACTTGAACAGGTAATTTTGTTTTTCATTATATAGTAATTGTATGAAAAAATATTTTCTTGAAAGAATTGTGTCAGGCGACCTTATAGCTTTGATGGTGAAACATTAAAATGTGTGTATCTATTCTATAGCTAATTCATTTTAATTTGTCGTATTTTTTGATGGTATCAGAAACAATAACTTTTTAAATGTGTATGTATCCCTTAACAGAATCTATTTTTTTTCAAGTTATGTTGAACTCCATTCATTTCTGTCTCCTATCCTCTCTAACATGATGAAATGTCCATAAAAGTTTATGACTTTCATTGCACCCTGCTACCAACAAAAGCAACAAGGTGCAATGAAAATCATAACTATATGCAAAATTCAATAATTTAACCAATCTAGCTATTCCCCTAACACCACTATTTTCCTTTTGAATATTCTTTTACCTACCGAAACCCAGGCAACATAAACTCCTGGTTTCCATTCTGAAGTATCGAAGCCCAGAATTTGAAGTCCTTCTGGCACGCCTATCTCGTATGGTTTATCAGATGAACAAACACCTGACAAGGCTAGGTGCTATATTCTTGATAGGCATTTTATAATATATGTATGTATTGCTACAATTATTGCAAATAATTTCTCCAATCTATCCCTGAATATAGGGCAGACGAAACCTCAAAAATCCAAACCTTTGGATTTTCATACATTTATAAAACCATAAAATTAGGAGGGGGATAGTATGTTTTATAATCTTAAACCCTTGTTTAAGTAGTAGCCCAAAAGTTCTTCAATAGTCAAACTTGCTATTTTATCGTTCTTCGTCGTTGAAAAATCATCTGATAGCCCGCTATCATCAAATTTTTCGCCTAGAATAACCATAAAATAACCGCCTTCATATGATTGAATTTCTTTTGTCCGACTACTTTAAAGGATACAATAACCATTAACATCACAATTCCATAGTTACAATATTACAACAGTGAATGTCAACTTCTTCTGATAAAGTATCCTTTAAAAAAAATAAAATTAACTTATATAATGATTAACGTAATTTTTACTAAGATTTGATCATGAAATGATAAAAGATGTGTATAAATATAGTTTTTAACACGGGGAAAATGTTTAGTAACAGAACATAATAATCCCTTTTGTACAAAAAAAATATTTCTAAATCAACCAAAAATTCAACTACCTTAACGACCTCTCTTGAAATTAAGCTTTACATTTCTCTCAATTCTCTACGCAAAATTTTACCCACATTGGTCTTGGGCAAATCATCTCTGAACTCAACGGCCTTGGGTACTTTATAACCCGTTAAATTTTCCCGACAAAAAGCCATGATTTCATCTTCGGATAAAGATTTATCTTTTTTCACCACAAATATTTTCACCACCTCACCCGATTTCTCATCTGGTTTTCCTACCGCAGCTACCTCCAACACTTTTGGGTGTCCCGCCACCACTTCTTCTATTTCATTCGGATATACATTAAAACCAGAAACCAGAATCATATCTTTTTTTCTATCAACAATTTGGAAAAAACCATCCTCCGACATCATACCAATATCACCAGTACTCAACCAACCATCCTTCAACACTTTTGCAGTGGCTTCGGGTCTGTTATAATATCCCTTCATCACCTGTGGTCCTTTAATTTGAATTTCCCCCACTTCGCCATGAGACAAAGGATGTCCATTATCATCTACAATCCGCATTTCTGTAGAAGGCACCGGCATACCAATCGTACCCAAACGACCTTGACCATTAATCGGATTACAAGAAGCGACCGGTGAAGATTCGGTCATACCGTACCCCTCTGCCAAAAAACAACCTGTTACCCTTTCCCATTTTTCAGCCACCGGTTTTTGCACTGCCATTCCTCCTCCTACGCTTCCTTTCAAATGACTAAAATCCAATTTTTCAAAATCAGGATGATTAAGTAACGCATTGAACAAGGTATTCACACCCGTCATCAATGAAATATCATAACGTTGGAATTCTTTCATTACAGATTTTAAATCACGAGGGTTCGTGACCAACACATTTTTTGCTCCCATCATCATCATTGCCAAGCAATTTACCGTAAAGGAAAAAATATGATACATCGGCAAAGGAGAAAGAGCCGTCTCTTTTTCTTTTTCTAAAAAGGGAAGCATAATATGATAAATCTGAAGCATATTCGCCACCAAATTCCGGTTGGTTAACATGGCACCTTTTGCTACTCCTGTTGTTCCTCCTGTGTACTGTAATAAAATAGTATCATTAGGACTGCCTTGCTTTCGTTGCAGTGTGAATTTCTTCCCTTGGCTCATCGCCTCCTTAAACCCAACGGTATTTGACAAACTATATTTAGGAACTCCTCGTTTCACTTTTCGTACCACCAAATTTATCATGCCTCCTTTCACCGTACCCAACAACTCCCCCACACTGGTTAGTATAACTGTTTTGATTTGAGTATCTCCAATTATCTTTTCCAAATTCGCCGCGAAATTCTCGGCAATAACTATGGCCTTCACACCTGAGTCGGTAAATTGATGCTTCATTTCCCGAGGCGTGTACAAAGGGTTAGTATTAACGACGATCAACCCCGCTCTTAGGGCTCCAAAAAGAGCAATCGGATATTGCAACAAGTTCGGCATCATCAAGGCGACCCGATCGCCCGGCTCCAATCCTCTCGATTGCAGATAAGCACCAAATGCCTCCGACATCTTATCAATATCCTTGTATTTCAGTTCCTTTCCGAAATTTGAAAAGGCGACTAAATTGGCATATTTTTTCAGATTACCATCAATGATTTCCACTAGGGAAGAATAGGTATCCACATCTATATTGGCTGGAATTCCACTCGGGTAATTCGCCAACCATGGTTTATGAGCAACCGCCATAACTTTTATTTAATTTTTATTTTGATGTAAAAATAAGATAAGATCTTAAGACCTATTTAATCATCTTCATAAAAGTACCGATGAACCAATTCGAATCGGCTTTGATTAAATTTTCCAAGGTGGAATCTGCCTTACTGGAAAAGAGTTGGATGTCTCGAACTACTTTTTTGAATTCTTCTGCTTCTTCCGAATTTCCTTCTACTTTCGAAATGCTATCCAGAACACGGAGCATCGGTTCCAACTCTTTCTTTTTTCTTTGTGTGATAATTCTCTTCACGACTTCCCACATGTCTTTTTCTGCCACATAGAAATCTTTGCGTTCTCCAGGCTTGAGTTCCTTGAATACCAACCCCCAATCAATGAGTGCCCGAATATTCATATTGGTATTCCCCATAGAAATATTGAGTTCGTCCATGATATTATTGGCACTTAATGGTTCGTTCGCCACTAAAAGCAACGCATGTATTTGAGCCATCGTTCGATTGATGCCCCAATGGGAACCGAGTGTTCCCCAAGATTGTATGAATTTTTCTTTTCCTTCTTTTAATTCCATCTAATTAAGTCCGCAATAGTTTTGAGTTTTCAAAATTTACTGAAAAATAAAACTTTTAAAACTCTAAATCAAACTTATTGGAAGATGTTTAGAAAATGAGAAGAAATAACCGATTAGAAATAAAAATCAACACCTAAGCGAAAAGTGATGGGCTTTACATTCGGGGCATCCAAATAATTCAATCGCCACAGCACATCTACACGTAGAAATTTGAAAATATTTTCAATCCCTACACCTGTTTCCATGTAAGGATATTTATTTAGTGTAGAAAAACCGGTATAAGTATTTTTCCCATCCAACGTATCATCCAAAAGATTGAGTTGATTGGCGGCAATATTTTGCTGAGACATTTGTCCCCAAACGGCTCTGAAGGTAGCCACGGTACGCCAGTTCAATTTCCGAATCAGTGGTATTTTATTCAGGATGAAGCCATCGAAATGGTGATCCAAGATCAGAGCAGTGAACAAATCACTGGCAAATTCATATTTGTTGACCCCATTAAATGCTGCCTTATTATATGTATAGGATTCATTTCCCGGATGTACTTCTGCCAAGAGGAAGGGAACTTGTCCGAAGGTTTTCCCGGCACGGAATCGGTATGCCATCCAACCAATGGGATTGATATTGAAGTATCCCCGCATACCCAAAGCTAATTTATGGTAATTATACTTACTTCCTAATACCCCCTTTATACCTTTAGTATATTGTAATTGAATTATAGGATATTTCGATCCCAAACTCACTCGTTTATAGGACCCGTCAATAACTTTCTCGTTGAAAGCATAACGAACAGAAAAAATGACTTCTGCTGTTGTGATCGTAGTATCAATAACAGATGTCAATTCGGGTTGAGGAAGGTATTTATAATTAAAGCCTCCACCATCTTTACCAATACCACCATAAGGATCCAAGTTTCGATGCAGGAGTGTTATACGGTTGGACCAACCTTTTTTCCAATATTTTTCAAAAGAAACTTTCCCTTCTCGCGTATGGACTAGTTTTAAATAAATCGGTTTTCTATAAATTCCGGTAAACAAATTCCCTTGGGCAAAATCTTCTGTATTTTCACTGGAAAAGCTCACATCATCATAATAGGACATTTCCATCAATGCTCTTGGTTTCCGTTTCAATACCCAAACCAGATCTCCTCCATACTTAAATTTCTTATCCTTGAAACCATAAGCACCATAACCATATATCCGAAATCTTTTACTGAATTTCTTACTTGTACCGATTCCCATTTTCAAGCGATGTCCTTGTAGGGGGTCAACGCTATATAATGAAAAAAGAGGACCGACTTCTATCGGGCCAAATTGTTTATAACCGGTAAAGATCAACTGGAGTACATCCACATATGTTTTATATATCGGTACATTTTTCACACTATCCACCATTTCGTATATCTGCTCCTCGTTGCCAGAAAGTTTTTCGTGCCGTGCCTCTTTCCAATACTCATCTTCTTTTTCAATTTCCTTTAAGGTGAAGGCTTCGGGATCGCTTTCAAAATAACGGGCGGTGGTTTGCTCGTCATCTGTTTTATAATTTTTGTAGGATATGGTCTTTCGACCGATGATCCCCATCCGTTCCTTCTTTTCGCTGGGCGAAAAATCAATGACTGTTTTTTGCCGGGTAGGGAACATGAAATCATCTCCTTGCGATTTGAACTCTTGAAAAATGATAATCCGACTCACCAAATTGATATTCACATCCGGACTCATTCTCATATCAAGCCTTTGAATGGCATGATTATCCTTCATCACCCAAAAAGTGCCAAAAAAGGTATTTTCTTGTTTTCGTTTTGGCTTGAATTTTAATTTGATGGCGGTTTTACCCTCTATCATCGTGCTATCCATGATGTAATACTCGTAATAGAATAATCCCATTTTTGAGAAAGGAGAAGCAAAGGGCTTTTCTAAAATATTGATCCAATTATCATAAACATTGTATTCTGCCTGTGCCGTATTCAAAAATTCATTGATAGTCCCATTATCTACACCCGATACTTTCCTTGCTTTGAGTATTTCCTTCGGTTTCCCTTCTCCTTTCACATAAAACACATCATATACTTGTTCTTGGATATAAGCAGGAAGATAAGGTTTTTCATCACTCAAGCTATCTATATTTTCAAAAATGAATTCGAAGGGTTTCATGAGTTTGGTGTTTCTCAATCTTTCTATATTGTGAAGATCCAACTCTAATTTTGAATATGCTTCGCATTCATATTTTTCTAAATGATCAACCCTGTTGTTTTTCTTATTTTCTATGATCCCTCTCACAATCGCATTCGCCGGATTTTCACCGGCAAGCACGACAACTTCCTCCAACTTGAAATTGGATGCACCCAAGCGGAAATTAATGGTTTGTTCGGAGGCAGAAGAAACAGGTTTGGCTACCGTTTCATACCCCATAGCAGACACCCAAACAGAATCGACCGGTTCATCTACCAGAACCTCATAGAAACCATCCATATCTGTAGAAACACCTAGGTTGGTTCCTTCAAAATATACATCACAAAAAGGGAGGCCTTCTTCGGTATCCACATCCATTACCTGCCCGGTAATTGTGATATTTTGTCCGAAGGCCATCAATGTTATCCAACTAAAAAAAAGGGTAATCCGAATTTTTTGCATTCTGGAAAAGGGTTTAAAGTTTAGTGTTTACGAATGTAACAAAAACATTGTCCCATTCGACAATTCAACTTGGATTTAAGTTGGTAGAGGATAGAAATGAAACTTAATTTGTCAAAAAGTCTAAAAAGAATCAAGCAATTGAGCATATTTGTTTTTTTTGAACATTGTCAAAGCGTCTTTCATCTTATGATTAAAATTGTATCCTATAATGTAAATGGAATTAGAGCCGCCTCCAGAAAAGGATTAGTCGATTGGATTCAAGAAACTAGTCCGGACATCATCGGCTTCCAAGAGGTAAAGGCCCTCCAAGAGCAATATGATATTTCAGAATTGGAACAACTCGGCTACCATTGTGAATGGCATAGTGCAGAAAAAAAAGGATACAGTGGAGTGGCAACATTTTCTAAAAAAGCACCTTCTCATACAGAAATCGGTTGTGGGATTGAAAAATATGACAACGAAGGACGTATTTTAAGAACAGATTTTGGAGATTGGACACTCTTAAATTGTTATTTCCCTTCCGGAACAAGCGGAGACGAAAGGCAAGCCTTCAAAATGGAATTCCTAGACGATTTCCACAACTGGATTGATGAACTAAAAAAAGAAAGACCTCAACTCATCATTATGGGAGATTACAACATCGCCCATACAGAAAATGACATCCATAACCCTGTGAGTAATAAAAACACCTCCGGTTTCAAACCCGAAGAAAGAGCTTGGATGACCCAATGGTTCGAGAATGGTTTCACAGATGCTTTCCGACATCAATATCCAGATAAAACAGAATATAGCTGGTGGAGTTATCGGGCAGCCGCAAGAGCCCGGAACAAGGGATGGAGAATCGACTACCAGTCTGTGAGCAATAATATGTCTCCACTCATTCAAGATGCCGGGCATTATAATGATGCTGTACATTCTGATCATTGTCCTGTTTATTTAGACATAGATTTATCTCTATAACTTCATTCCCGCTTAATTGTCGCGATCAATACCATTCAACAAAAATGAAAATCTTAAATTGGATCCACAATTCAGGTAGAAATGAAAAAGAGTACATTTATTTTAAGTCTTTTCCTATTGTTATTTGCTTCATGTAGCGATACCAATAATTTTCCTCAGGAAGTAGAAGAAATCCCGCCTTCAGAAAGATGCTCCGATAACTATATCGTCAAATCGGAATTATATTACGAGGATGAGGAAGGCAATAAATTCCTTTGGGGCGGAGACGACCCAAGCAGCCATTTCAGGATTAATAATTTCAAACTGGATGTTTGTAAACTCAGGCATGGCGTAGGGCGAGAAAACTTCCCTGCCCTTCTTGATCCATTATACCAGCCCTTGGAAGAAGTTGTTGATAATTTTGGCGAGTACGAAAAAGTACTCATTTTAAAAAGTGTCGAGGGAGTAAAAGCCTATCCTTTTTCCATTCTAGTCAAACACGAACTTCTGAATGAAGTCCTGCAAGGGCAAGCCGTAGCTGTCGTTTATTGTTTTTTAGCGGATTTGGCTGCCGTTTACCATAGAAAATATTGCAACCGGACATTAACTTTTGGCGTAAGTGGTTTTACCTATTCCGACCCAGAAATACAGGATGGATTAGAAAGTTTTGTTTTATGGGATAGAGATACTGAAAGCCTTTGGTGGCCAATTTCTGAAGAAGGGGTTGCCGGTGCGTTTGCTGGCACAGACATGGTACAATATGATACTACGAAATGGGAAGAACTCCGTTGGCCAGAACTTCTAGAGCAATATCCCCATGCAGTTGTCCTTCGTGATAACCAGACGATGGATGTTCCTGGAGATTGGCCCATTCTAGACCCTGCCGATATTAGTTGTTTCTAACTATCCGACTCAAATTCTTTAGCATATTTAATGATTGACAAACATTCGGGTATTTCCTGCCCGAATGTTTTTTGTTTTGATAAATCATCATACAAGAAGAATAATCCACTATCTTTGCAGCCCCTTTGGGAATTGAGTAGATTTGAAACCATCATGAATAATATCGTAGCCATAGTAGGACGCCCCAATGTGGGAAAATCAACATTATACAATCGCCTTATCGGCGAAAGGCAAGCCATTGTTGACGACTTCAGCGGTGTTACCCGTGATCGGATGTATGGTCTTTGCGAGTGGAATGGTAAAAAATTCACTGTTGTCGATACAGGTGGATTCGTCAAAAATTCGGATGATATTTTCGAAGCAGCCATTCGCAATCAAGTAGAAATAGCCATTGATGAAGCCGATCTTATCATTTTCATGGTTGATGTTACTACAGGTATCACCGATTTGGATGAACAAATGGCTAGAATCCTTCGAAAAACAGACAAGCCTGTTATCGTTACCGTCAATAAAGTTGATAATCATGCTCGTTTATTGGAGGCCAATGAATTTTGGAGCCTCGGTTTTGAAGATACTTTTTTTCTTTCTTCCATTACAGGGAGCGGTTCGGGAGATGTTTTGGATGCTGTAACAGAACAGTTGGAAGATGTCGAACCCGAAGAAAATGACATTCCCAAATTTGCTATTATTGGCCAACCCAATGTAGGAAAGTCATCTTTAGTGAATGCCCTTCTAGGAGAAGATCGGAATGTGGTTACCAATATTGCCGGAACAACCCGAGACTCCATCCATACCATCTACAACAAATTCGACAAGGAATTCATGCTGATTGATACCGCAGGTATCCGAAAAAAGAACAAGGTTCATGAAAACCTCGAATTTTATTCTGTGATGCGGGCTATCCGTGCCTTGGAAGAAGCAGATGTTTGCTTTTTGATGCTTGATGCGACCCTTGGAGTCGAGGCTCAGGACATGAGCATTTTCCAACTTGCCATCAAACGGAAAAAGGGCATTGTAATATTGGTCAACAAATGGGATTTAATTCCTAATAAACATTCTAATTCGGCACGGGATTTCGAAAACAAGATAAAAGACAAACTCGCCCCCTTCAATGATGTTCCTATTCTTTTCATTTCTGCCCTTGAAAAGCAACGGCTCATGAAAGCCATTGATGTGGGTCTTGAAGTTTATGCCAATAGAACTAAAACGGTTCGCACATCCGATTTGAACAATTTGCTTTTGCCGATTATTGAACAAAAATCTCCACCAGCGAGTCGTGGTCGTTTCATCAAAATAAAATACGTTACACAAATCAAGACGTATCATCCTGCCTTTGCTTTTTTCTGTAACCATCCCAAGCATGTAAAACCATCTTACAAGCATTTTCTCGAAAACCAAATCCGAGAACATTTTGATTTCAAGGGTGTTCCGATTAGTATATTTTTCAGGGAAAAATAATACACTATCCATGGATAATTCTATCTTGTGTAAATCCTAAAGAATATTTATTGACAGATGATTAGGGTTTTATATTATGATAGAAATTAGAGCTGTTTCTAGCAAAAAAGATGAGAAAGAATTCATCAGGCTTCCTTGGAAAATCTATAAAGGAGATCCTAATTGGGTTCCTCCATTGATTGCTGATTTCAAGACGATATTCTCTCCGAAGCACCCTTTTTACGAGTATGGCACAATGAGCCATTATTTAGCTCGTAAAAACGGGGAAGTAGTTGGGCGGATAACTGCCATAACAAATGGTCTCCATGAAGAACATCAGAATAAAGACGAAGCATTTATCGGTTTCTTCGAATGCATCAACGATAAGGAGGTCGCCCATGCTTTATTGGATCAATGTTTCAAGGAATTAAAAGCCAAGGGATATCGGAATATTTTGGGACCGGCCAATCCAAGTATCAGTTATGATTATGGTTTATTGATTGATGGTTTTGGTGAGCCGCCCCGAATCATGATGACCTACAATCCCGAATATTATATCGAATTGCTCGAAAGCTATGGTTTTAAAAAGATAAAAAACCTATTTGCCTATAAATTGGATATCGACAAGGCAAGTAGCCATCCGAAACTGCAACGGGTAACCGAGTTGATCAAAAAAAGATACAATGTGAGGCTTCGTCCTTTAGACATGAAGAATTTGGATCGGGATGTCGACATCATTAAACATATATATTCCATTGCTTGGGAAAAAAACTGGGGCGACGTTCCCATGACCGATCGGGAATTTGAAGAATTGGCAAAAGCATTCAAACCCCTTGCCGACCCCAACCTCATCCAATTCGCTTATATCGAAGATAAACCTGTTGCCATTATTGTATCCATGCCCGATTGGTATCAAGTGACAAAGACCATGGATGGAAAATTATTCCCTTTCAACTTTTTGAAAATATTTACAAAGAAAAAATCCCATACCTGGGGGCGTGTCATCCTTTTGGGCACTTTACCTGAATATCGAAACAAGGGTTTTGATGGTTTGCTTTGTTATCAAACCATATTGGAAGGGCAAAAAAGAGGTATCAAGTATGCAGAAGGTTCTTGGATTTTAGAGGACAATGTCATGATGAACCGAGCAATGAGAAACGTTTTCGGGGTCATTTATAAAACCTATGGCATTTTCGAAAAAGCGGTGGATTAATGCAATAAACTCAAGGATAAAAGAATTAAAGCAATACTTACCTTGATATAGATTTTCAAATTTTCTTTCCTTAATATCTTTCTCACGGAATTGAGGTAGAAGCGGTTTGTCTTTCCTTTAAGATATGACAATACTTCTTCGAAGTTTTTCAATTTCCCTTTATGCAGAGCATGCACTTTTCCATTTTTCTTGCGGAGTATAATACCTCTGAAGACCCCTTTTCGTTCCAAATCCGAATCATCCATAGAAAAATGCCCTCCTAATTCTTTAATCGAAACTTCCTTTTTAGAGAAAACTGTTCCCCATTGGATTTTTGATGGAAAAAATAAGGTTTTCCAAGTAAGTTGAAGGAAAAAATAAATGGAAATGAAAAAGAAACAAATACCGGTAAACAGATCCAATCGACCATGAATTTCTTCAAAATAATTGGGAAAAGAACTCCAGAGATTGAATATACTAATGGTAAGGCTCCCACATCCTCCTATTAAAAAATAGAACCATTTTGTTTTCATGGGAAGACCCGAAATTATAACCGGCTTTTCATTTTCCATTGAGTAAATTTTATTCAGATAAGGTTCTGCAAAGGTAACATCTATCCAGAAAAAAGAAAGAAGTTGTTTGTTTTGCTCAAAAATCCATCAAAAATCGAAATTAAGTTAAACTTACACAAAGACCTAATAATCAAACTATTAAATATACTTTGGTTTCATCACTATTATAATTTTTACAAATTTTAAGAATTTATTAGTACTCTAATCTGTCTTAAATACGTTTAAAAGGTAAGAATCAAAATATTGAAAACAGCCAACATTCAATTTTTGTATTTTTAAATCATTCAATATGAATAAACTAGATTAATACTTCGCTTCGGGTTTTAGGATGCAGCCTTCTGCTCCATCCAAAGTCCACAACTTCTGATAGTAAAGGAAGTTTTCTTTCGACCAGAACATCTTAGGTCAATATCACAAAAGTTACAAAACCATTATTTAGGGTTTAGGATAGATCTATCTGTTTTTCAGATATGATACCCTATACCCCTACATCACACTCAATTCAAGAATTATGAAACGTATAACAAGATTCGCCAGCATTTTTGCCTTTTGTTTCATCACTACTATCACTTTTGCCCAAATGGCAAATGTAAAAGGTGTTGTTACTGAAAAGGACAATCAAGCATCCATTAAAAATGTAAGGATTATGGCTCTGGATGCCACGACCCATGCCATAATTGCCACTACTTTTACTGATACGGAAGGACATTTCAATTTTAATCTTCCGGAAGGACAGGAATATAAAATTGTAGCAGAGAAAAAATCTTTTTTCCACCAAGAAATGTCCTTAACAAGCCTAAACGAAATAAATGCTATCGCTATCTCTTTGGAACGCAAACCGGGCTACATTTTCGATGTCAGCTTAATGGATGCCAGCCATAAAAGAGGAAAAGCCAAAGTAGATGCCATTATAGGAGCTCGGATAGAAATCTATAACAATACCAGCCATAAAGAAGAGTTGGTATTGATGGAACATAACCAACCGAGTTTCATTTTCAATTTTGAGGAAGGCAACCATTATACGATAATGGTCAGGAAGAAGGGATATCTTACTAAACGAATCGAAGCCTATATTAATGTGGATGATTGTATCCTTTGTTTTGATGGGATGGGTATTGTTGAGCCCAATGTGGTCGAGATCATGACCCATGAGAACCAACGGGGTGCCTTTTTATCCAATTTGGAAATGGAACCCGTCGCCATCAACACGACCTTCAGGATTGAGAATTTGTATTATGATTACAATGAATCCAACATCCGTCCGGATGCCGCTTTGGTGCTTGACAATGTGGTTCAGGTCTTGAAGGACAATCCGGCCATCAAAATCGAAATGGGTTCGCATACCGATGCTCGTGGAACAGACCATTATAATCTTATCCTATCGGAAGCCCGCGCAAAATCTGCTGTGGAATATTTGGTTGCCCAGGGCATTGATGCCAACCACCTGACTTGGAAAGGTTATGGAGAGAAGCAGTTGATCAATTCTTGTAAGAATGGAGTAGAATGTGCCGAAGAAATGCATCAGGAAAATAGAAGAACAGAATTGAAAATCACAGGAATCGAATACGAAGATCCTTTGGATAAGAAGAGCCTTCGTCAGATCATCGAATCGGAAAGAGGGTATCAGGATGTTTCTTTTTCTTTGAAATAGTCTCTTGGGAATTAATATGTCTCTATTTATCCACGAAAATGAATCGCCATGAAAAATCCGATAATAATTATAATCATGATACTGTATTGTTCCTCAATTCATGCACAAGAAGGCATCAAGGAACAATACCAAAGTGAGGACAACCAACAAAATACGGTTATCGTCAAAGATGGGACCCTTAGTGACCAAGATATTCTGAACCAACTCGATTTGGATGATTTCGTCTTTGGGCAAGAAGTAGAAATAACAGCAGAAATGCTGGAACAACTTCGACAACAAAAGGAGAAGGCGGAGAAAAATCCGGCTCCTTCGGAAAATTTGGCCACAGAAGAAAGTTCTATCGCCCTACAAGAAGAAGTAGAACAGGTCGACATGGTTGTACTTCCTCCCAATTTGGTAAAAGAGGTCGAAAAAGAGGTTCATCAAGTTCAGACAAAAGAACCTACATCTACCCGAACGCAAAGGACATCTAAACCGAATTTGAGAGCATCCAAATCTTCCTCTATAAAGAAGAAGAAATACAAGAAAAAAAGGAAGAAAAAGAAAAGGGTGAAGTATAAAAAGCATCATACAAAAAGACGTAACGCAAAAGGAAAGAAAGGTGCTTGTTATACATTTTAGTTGAAAGTTGGCACACTAAAATGAGAGCTTCTCAATATTTGAGAGGCTCTTTTTATTTCTCAAAATAATACAAGCATTCCAAAGAAAAACGCAACAAGGTCAATTCTTCATCGGTTACTTTTACAATATCATAGGTGGGTGCTCCCCGAACATATAGCACATCATGATCAATCTCATAATCAGAAACATAAATCGTCCCATCCAAATCTAGATATAAGGTATCTGAAGAAAATTCGAAAGAGCGAACTCCTTCAAAACCTACACAAGTTGTTTCTGTCATATTCCAGAAACCGACTAGATTCTTTTTTTCTTCTTTACAGGAAAAAAATAAAATTATTGGAATTAAAAATATTAAATACCGCATTGGAATTCTTTTTACTGAACAAATGCGGGTTTTGAAGTGCTAAAATTAAATTTAAATATAATATCACAAAGATGAAACCACATTAACAAAAGAGAGGAACTATCTAAGGATGTTTTTTGTTAATGAGTATGAAAAAGGATAAATAATGGCTAAAAAAAAACATAAAATTCAAAAAATGCTAGAAGCTTCTATTCGGGAAGAACGAAAAGAACAAGGTTTTTTTGATGGTCGTTTTTCAACTCGAGCACATACTCCTAAAAAAAATTATAATAGAAAAAGAAAGCACAAGGGTTTGCCTTTTGATTAAGGTATAACCTTTACATTCTTCTTTTTTATTCCTAATTTAGTCGTTTCATGAAACGACTCTTCGTCATATTAATATTTTGTTTTATTTATCAATTTCTTTTTTCCCAAGAAAAGATATTAAATAATTTCACCATAGAAGACGGTCTTCCCAGCTCTCATGTTTATAATGGGCTTCAAGACAGACAAGGTTATATTTGGTTTTGCACCGACAAAGGTGTTGTCAAATTCGATGGTGAAAAAAGTAAAGTTTTCACCACAGAAGATGGATTATCCAATAATGATATTTGGAATTTATTTTTAGATAGTCAGGATCGGATATGGCTTTATACTTTTGGTAATAAAATCCATTATATCCAGAACGATTCTGTCCATGCCATCAATGCCCCTGCAAACTTTGATAAAATCACGAATATCAAAGAAGATCCAGAAAAAGGGCTTTGGTTCATTTTGGGTTTAAGACCTTTTTTATATTCCAATAATAAATTCGTACTAGAAGTACCTTATTATAAAAAAACAGAATCAGAGGCAAACTTTTTACATTATGTCAACACATCCGAAGACACAACATTTTATTGTTCCAAAACTTTCCCTAACAACAAACCAGGACATCAATTTTTACATATTAAAATAGGAGAAGGTCCCATAACAAAAATAGCATCTATTACACAAAACAAAATTACCCCTTTTTTTATTACTCCATATAAAAATGGAGTTTTATCCATAGAGAACAATTCCATCTATGAAATAGGCGTTAATCATCAAAAAAAATTATTATATAGCACCTCTGATATCTACATCAAGGAACTGGTATCTTTTTCTGATTTTAATATTTTAGCCACGTCAAAAGGACAATTAATTCTTGATAAGAATTTTTTGCCTCACCCTGATTTTGAATTTACAAAAAAAATGAATATCAATAAGGTATTTGAAGATCGAGAAAATAATATTTGGATCACGACTAAAGACAAAGGTGTTTTTTTATGGAAAAGAAATCAAGGTAGTGAAATTTACAAAGAAGATTTCAAGGACAATGCGAATTTACTCTGCATAGAAAAAGATGAAAACGAAACCCTTTGGCTGGGTGGAAGCAATGACTTTTTATATTACATTGATAAGGATGAAAAAATAAAAAAGATAAAACTGCAACTGCCTCCGAATAGCCTTGACATAGGTAAAGAAATAAAAATAATAAAATCTAAAAATGAATCACTTACACTTGGTTTAAACATCGGGTTAATCCAAATTAACAAAAATAAAATCACATCCAAAACAAAAAAAATATCTCCTCATTTTTTTTTGGGTAAAATACCTACCAAAGATTTCGAATTCTACAACAACAACATTCTTGCCACTTCTGGTCAAGCCATCGTCGATATCAACAAAAGTTTAAAGAACAATAAAGTCGAATATTTTTTTTATAAAAAAACACCTATTTATCAGATAGCTCTTGATAATGAAAAAATTTGGATGGGCAGCCACGAAGGCATTGTATATCTAAAAAATAACGAGCTTCATGAACAGCACAACCCTTGGTCCAACCTTCCTATTTCCAATATCCAAACATTTAAAGAAACAGATGGGATCTGGGTTTCGACACAAACGGGAGTCTTATATGTTATCAGAAAAAATGAAACTAAAAAAATATTTGATTTTAAGACTTCCATTAATAAAATCCTCATTGAAAACCCGACGTCAATCTGGGCAGCAACCAGCACAGGAATTTATCTATTAAAAGAAAAAAACAACGAATTCCAGATAGAAGGATTCATCAATAATAAGAACGGACTTCTATCTAATGAAGTAAACGATTTTTCCATCAGAAAACCTTTTCTTTATGCTGCTACGAACAAAGGACTATCAAAAATCAATTTAATTAATTTCAGACAAAACAAAAAACCTCATTTTTTGCAACCCATCATTTCCGAAGTACTCATCAACAATAAAAAAACATCCGATAAAAACCCGATACTAAAATACAATAAAAACAATTTGAAATTTTATTTCCACTCCCATTCTTTTTCTCAATTCGGAAATATCGAGTACGAATATCGAATTCCTGAAATCAATGATAATTGGGAAAGAACCCTCAACAGAACCGCGAATTACACTACACTACCCCACGGGGCCTATACCTTCCAAGTACGTGCATTGATCCCCAACCAAACAACATCAACAACAACATCTTATTCTTTTGAAATACTCCCCCATTGGTCAAACACTTGGTGGTTCTATACTTTATGTTCTCTTACTTTTCTTTTTATTGTTTATTTTTTATACAAAAATCGAATTAAAAAAATAGAAGAGCGTGAATTGGAAAAAAATAAAATCAGCCATCAATTTTCCGAACTGGAATTACAAGCACTGCAAGCACAAATGAACCCCCATTTTATTTTTAATTCTTTGGGAGCCATCCAATATTTCATTTCGACGGATCAAACATTAAAAGCAGAAAATTACCTTTCCAAGTTCGCCACACTTTTACGATCTTACCTTGAAGCATCCAGACATAAATTCATCAGCCTTCAAGAAGAAATCAATTTAATTTCCAACTACATCTTCATTGAACAAATGAGAGTGAACAATAAATTTACTTTCGAATTAGATACTGATCCTTCTTGCAATTTACATTCAATCCATGTACCTTCATTTTTAATTCAGCCATTTATTGAAAATGCTATTTTACATGGTCTTATCCCTAAAGAAGGAGAGGGGATGCTCATTATTCGCATAAAAAATAATAGTAGGATCAATTCTTGCGTTATTTCTATTGACGACAATGGTGTAGGACGAACCGCCAACACTACGGCTCATCCATCAAAATTTAAAAACCACCATAAATCAAGGGGACTACAATTGGTTCAAGAACGAATTGCCGTTGT
The DNA here is from genome assembly GCA_020629255.1 of Saprospiraceae bacterium. Lineage (GTDB taxonomy): Bacteria > Bacteroidota > Bacteroidia > Chitinophagales > Saprospiraceae > JAHDCE01. The sequence continues at coordinate 42,098 of JAHDDR010000009.1, forward strand.
CAATAAAATCCACAACAGCTATCTTGGATATGAAATAATTGACAAAAACAATAACCAAGGGACTTTGGTAAAAATAACCATCCCTTTCGACACGGAAGAAAATGAATAAAAACATAACTACTATCATCGTTGAAGATGAGCCACACATGCGTGACTTAATCATTAAAAAATTATCAGATTTTTCCTCATTTATCGAAGTAGTCGACACGGCCAACAATGTTGACGAAGCCATAAAGAAAATAACGACCCAACAACCTGACCTAATTTTTTTAGACATCCAATTAAAAAACAGGAATAGTTTTGAAATCCTTGAACAACTCCCTTACCTTAAATCCGAAATTATTTTCCTTACCGCCTATAATGACTATGTCTTAAAGGCTATTAAATTTTCTGCTATAGATTACATTTTAAAACCCATCAATAATGATGATTTTTTTACTGCCATTAATAAAGCGAAAAAAAGAATAGAAGAAAAAAAAGAAAACGAACGGCTTAAATATTTAATACAGACCATCAACAACCCGTTAGATAAAGAAAATAAAATCGGCATCCCCACCATCGATGGTTATGAATTCGTAAAAATAAAAGATATTATTCGGTGTGAAGCAGACAGAAATTACACGCTTATCATTTTAGATGATGACGAAAAAACAAAAGTTCTTAGTTCTTACAACCTCAAAGAATTCGAAATACTTCTCAACGAAATGGATTTTTGCAGAGTTCACAAATCACACCTAGTAAATATATCACACATAAAACGTTACTCTAAATCGGACGGTGCGATAATCATCATGTCTGACGGATCTAATATTCCAATATCAAGAACAAAAAAAGAAGATTTTTTACAACGAATAAGAACGATTTGATTTCTGACTAAAAGTCATCAGCAATTTGTTCATTGGGATTTTTATCCGTACTCTTTATAAAAATTCCGCTTGCCATATCTTTTAAAAACAATTGGCTACGATCTATCGGAAATTCGATCCACATGGGCAAATGATCAGATAATTGATGAGTTCTAAAATGCGTTTTATAATAATTACTTTGATTGCTTGAGTTCGCGTAGCTTTCTCCCATCACATCTACATAATCTGTTTCCTGATCTTCTGTAAAGACATAATCGAAAAAATTAAACACGCCTGCTTTCATCCCACTTTTTATACCAATTAAATCATTGAGGTAAGGTGTTCTAAAAGAAATTTGATCAAAATGTTTATCTTTTTTTATGTTCGATGGCAATTCCATGATTTCATCCGGAATTCTGAAATGTTCTGCAATGGCTTCGAAGGTTTTTGTATTGGTTCTAAAAATATTAAAATCTCCTAATAAAATTATATTTTCTGACCAAGCCGTTTTATTGTCTGCCCATTCTGCTAGAAATTCTGAAAGTATTTCTGCCTCTTTTATTCTTTCCGGCGAATTCGCTCCCGACTTCCCATAAATTAAATGAACCGACACCATAATAAATCTATACCACCCTACTTTAAATCCTACGGCAAAGGGCGTTCTTGCCCATTGTTTTTGTGGCAATTTTGTTTTTTTCTCCAGGGGCAAAACCAACTCTCCGGCTAAGCCACCAAACTCCACTTTCCTTGAATCATATAAATATGCCAATCGTTCGTAGTTCCCTTCTCTTCCTCCAGATACATCGGTAAAAATGATTTTCCAATGTTTGCCTAGTAATTTCATTAAGCGGCGAAGCCCATCCAAATCATCTCGTAATTCTTGCAGTGCAACGAGGTCGAACCGATCAATAATTTCAGCAATATAATACATCGATTCATCCAATCTTTTTCCAAAACGGGAAGAATCGAATTCTCGGATATTCCAAGTAGCCAACAATAATTTATCATACGATTTTTCAGGAATATTTTCTTTCGACATTCCTTCCTTCAAGGATAAAATCCCATTGGCTATTCTTATTTTTTTGTCGGGTTCGAGTTCTTTTAATTCGGTATATAATGGCATTGTTTTAGTTTTTCAATTTATGAGGTAATTTATTTTTTATTTTTCTTCTTCATTTTTTTTATCATTTCTAATAAAGAATATGTGATTTGATTCCTTGTCATATTAGCATTGGGGCCACTAACGACGCCCCTATTTATTTGTTTTTCTAAACCATTCCATCTCGAATGAAGCATGACTAATTCATTTGATTTTTCATATTTCTTTAATAATTCTATTGCTTCTTCTATTTCTCCTTCTCCAACAAGTTCCTCTGCTTCGTCTAAATAATTTTTATTGGAAGAAGAAGATGGTTCAGAAGGATTGGAAGGTGGCG
>JAHDDR010000189.1 GCA_020629255.1 Saprospiraceae bacterium
TTATTGAAACTTAAAAGGGATTCATCCGTTTCATATCATGAAAAATTGTAATTTGTGGCGTCTGTTTGGCTTTTGGGAGGAAGCCACCATACTAGCCAACCTTCAAACACAAATTCTTTTACCGCACTATGAGTCAGCCTTGATGTAGAACTAAAACAAAATCAGGTTTTTATCCCATGGAATTTAGGCGGTTATTCGATATTCTTTTACACCAACACATGCATTTCCCTCAGAAAGCTGCACTTTCTGTCAGGAATAATATTCTAAAGCAAACTTATTCTACCCAAGACTGCTTGGATGAATGTATGCGGGTCAGTGCCGGAGCTTTGAGTATAGGTTTGGAAAGAGGAGATAAAGTAGCTATCATTTCCCAATTCAGTAGCGCGAAATGGACATTCCTCGACATAGGCCTCATGCAAATAGGTATTATTCCTACCACACTTCATGCTGGATGGGATAAGGAAACCCTTCTTTATTCCCTTAAAGATTGTTCTCCCAAAGTTGCTTTTGTAGACAACCGAGAGATGTATGAAGTACTTACATCTTTTACTGAAGAAATTCCACACCTTAAAATATATTCGTTCGAAGAGGTTCCGGATCTTCCCCATTGGGAAGAATTCCTAAAAGCTCCTTTGCCTGAACATTTTGAAAAATACGAAACCTCCAAAGCCGCCATTCATGAAGATGATATCGCCACCATTGTATACACCTCTGGCACAACAAAAAAACCTAAGGGCGTTATATTGAGCCACAAAAACATGGTCAGTAGTATCCAAGCGATTATAGATGCTTTACCCTTCAAGGCGTCCCATCATGTCGTTTCCATGTTGCCACAAGTTCTCATTTCTGAACGAGTGATGATTTATGCTTATTTGGCTTTAGGATGCAAAATTCATTTTGTCCGACAAGGGGATACTTTGCTAGAAGAACTCCAACAAATACGACCCCATTATTTCACTTGCCTACCGGCTATTTTGTATAAGATGTATAGCTCCATTATAGACCAAGCCATGAAAGGAAAAGAAATGTTGGACAGCCGTTATATTTGGGCTTTGCGGCAAGGGCGGTTATTCGAAAATTATGGCAAAGTTTCCATCCCCTATTTTTTCAAACTCCGCTTGGCCGATTTTTTGGTTTTTCGACATTGGAGAAATGCTTTTGGGGGGCGAATTGAAAGCATCCTTATTTCGAATGACGCCATTTCTCCTTCTTTTGCCCGTTTGTTTTCTGCTGCCGGAATCGATATTCGAAACAGTTATGCAATGGTAGAGACATCTTCCTTCATTTCTACTCACCGCCTAGGTCATTCTGACGTGAATTTTTCGACGGTAGGACAAGCAATGGAAGGGGTAGAATCGACGAAAATAAAGATGAGTATGGCAATGGTGAAATCAAAGTAAGAGGAGATAATATCATGAAAGGTTACCTTAATAGTGAATTGCTATCCAAACAAGTTTTACAAAATGAGTGGTTCAGAACCGGCGATCTAGGGCGATTCACAAAAAAGAAAGAACATCTTCAAATTGCAGGAAGAATAACGGACATTGTTACGCTTAAAAATGGAAAACAAGTCAACCCCGCTTTTGTAGAGGGGCAAATTCTCAACTCTACTTTTTTCGAACAATGTATCATTTTAGGGGAAGACATGCCTTATTTGTCTGCACTGATCGTTCCTTCCTTTATCAATTTGAAATTATGGGGTTTCCAAAAGAAGTTATCATTCCATAGTATGGAAGAATTGCTTTCTTTTCCAGACACCAAAAATTTGTTCCAACAGCAAATTATCAAAATCAATAAAAATTTAAGCGAAAGAGAGCAAATTGCCCAATACAGAATTTTGGATCAGCCATGGACAAAAGAGAACGGAGAACTCAATCATCTATTTAAAATTAAACGAAAATTCATCCTACAAAAATACAATTCGATTATTGAAGAATTACTAGAATATTCTTAGGGCAAATTCGCTTCTGTCTTCTTCCTCACCGCTTTATATTTTATATTCTTTTTCGGTTTGAGATTATGATAGCTTTCGGATTTTCCCTAATATTATGCTTTTAATATTAACCTTTTTTATCTGAAGTTCAATCAAAATGGAATTAACGTTTACGAGATTATTTGATATCATTCGTTTTCAGAATGATCATTTCCCCCAAAAAAATTCAATCGGGCATCGTGTAAATGGAGAATGGGTTTTCTATTCGACCAAAGAAGTTATGGACTTGGCCAATAATGTAAGTCTAGGATTATTGAAATTGGGTTTAAAGCCCGGTGACAAGATCTCCATTCTTTCTTACGACAATCGCCCGGAATGGAAAATCGTTGAAATCGGAGCCCATCAAATTGGTGTGGTGACAGTTCCTGTTTATCCCACTATCGCACCATCCGATTATGAATATATTTTTAATGATGCCAGCGTACAATATGCTTTTGTCGGCCCCGGAGATTTAGCCGACAAGGTGAATGCTACGGCTCCAAAAGTTCCTACTTTCAAGGGGCTATTCACGTTCGAAAAAACAGACGGGGAAAAATTTTGGGAAGATCTTTTTGAAGGGGGGTCTCTGGAAGAAGTAGAAAAAATTTCTGATGGCGTAAAAGTCGATGATCTAGCCGTTTTGATATATACTTCCGGAACAACCGGATTGCCCAAAGGTGTTGCTTTGTCTCACAACAACCTTGTTTCCAATATCAAGGGAGCATTACCCTTGTTCCCTTTAACACCCGGAGAAAAAGCATTGAGTTTTCTTCCGCTTTGCCACATTTTCGAATGTACCGTTTCGAACGCTTACATGGCAAGAGGTGTAAATATTGGTTTTACCGGGGTTCGGAATTTGGGCGGAGATGAAGGTGATATTAAATCGTTCAAACCTCATTTCTTTACAACGGTTCCTCGCCTGTTGGAAAAAGTATATGAAAAAATATATAACAAAGGGCTTGACCTCACTGGACTCAAGAAAAAATTGTTCTTCTGGGCATTGAGTCGAACGGATGATTACTCGTTCGATAAAGAATATTCCGGATTGGATGGATTAAAACATAAAATTGCCGATGCTCTTATTTTCAGCAAATGGAGAGACGCATTGGGCGGAAATATGAAAGGCATTGTAACGGGAGCAGCCGCTTGTCCGGTAAAAATGGCGAAAGTATTTTCTTGTGCGGGCATCCCTGTACGGGAAGGATATGGCCTTACCGAAACATCTCCGGCATTGTCCATTAATACATTCGACAAAGGAGGTGCGATGTTGGGCACGGTGGGTCCACCATTGGAAGGCGTTACCATAAAAATAGATCCTTCTGATGGGGATTATAAACCCGGCGAAGGAGAAATTCTTGCCAAGGGTCCTAACATCATGCAAGGCTATTATAATAAACCGGAAAAAACCGCTGAGGTTATTGATGCCGAAGGATGGTTCCACACCGGTGATGTCGGTAAATTGGTAAAAGGTCCGGATGGTAGAGAATTTATAAAAATAACGGATCGTAAAAAAGAATTATTAAAAACGTCGGGTGGTAAATATGTCGCTCCGGCACCCATCGAAAATAAATTCAAGGAAGATTTCTTGATTGAACAAATGATGGTAGTCGGTGAAAAACAAAAATTTGTTTCCGCCCTTATCGTTCCTGCTGCCGAGGCATTACAAGATTGGTGCGAAGACAATGGTGTTCCTTGCGAAATCCATCCAGCACCTTACAATGACACCTTGTTCTGTATTTCTAAAAATACCTTGGAAGATCCTAAAGTGTTGGCAAAATTCCAAGAAATCATTAATGGTTTCAATCCGAATTTTTCACACATTGAACAAATTAAAAGATTCACGCTTCTTACTGATCCATGGGATGTAAGTTCTGGCGAATTAACGCCAACCATGAAATTAAAAAGAAGAGTTATTCGTGAAAAATACGGAGCAGAAATTTCCGAAATTTATAATGTTTAATTTTTGATCATTAATTAAAAAAACCTTGCAGAAATTCTGCAAGGTTTTTTTAATTAATACGTTTCAATTTTAATTCTTTTTCTAAGAACTTTCTAAAATTCCTTTTCGAAATGGTGTAAGTAAAATTGGGTGCTGCTTGAAAAATTAAAAAAATGAGAATGGCTAAAAACAAATACAATATTTTTTGTCGAAAAGAATCGTAATCCTGTAAAAACAACAACCAGACAATTATTCCTATCACTAAAACAAAAGAAAGAAAAATAAAAAACAAACCACCCAAAGAATTCGGTTTGGAATTCATCTGAATTTTTAATGTGTTTTTCCGTTCTAGGATTTCTCCATAAAAAATCGGATAAAAAATTCCACCAGAAAAAAGACCGTGTTTCCAAATCCAAAAATTACCCCCTTCTATCCTACCGAATATTTTTTCATTTTTCCTTGGATTGAATTTCTTTACATGCCCCTTGAGTTGATCTTGTGACTGCTCTTCGATCAAGAAGGTCAATTTTTCCAAAAATTCGGTTTCGGACCATTCGCTTTTATATAGTTTTTTCCGCTCTGCCATAATCAACCATATAATTCGAATCGGATTTGACGATCATCATACCCTATTTTTTTTAGGCGTTCCGTTGTCTCATCCACCACATAACTCCAACCACATAAGTAGAATAAATTTTCATCCGAAACTACACCATATTCTTCCTCATACACTTGATGGACATATCCTTTATACCCTTCCCAATTTTCTTCCCTAGAAAGAACTACAGAGTATTTAAATTCAGGATATTTTTTTTGCAGGGATTCGAATTCTTCCCGATATAAAATTCCTTCTTTATACCTCGTCCCAAAAATCAGATGAATATTCTTGTGCGGAATATTTTCATTAAAAATAGAATGAATCATACTTCGGAATGGAGCCACACCTGTTCCGGTGCAAATGAAAATTAAATTTTTATTGATTTCTTTGGGCAAGGTAAAAACACCTGCCGGATATTTGAATTTCAATGCTGCTCCGATTCCTGCCTCTTCAAATAAATAAGTCGTGGCAGCACCGCCTTCTAATTGTACAATACAAAATTCTAAAATATTGGATGAACTTGGAGCATTTGCAATAGAATAACTCCGCATTCTTTTTAATCTTTTTTCGTGGATGGGTAATTCCATCGTTACAAATTGCCCGGCTTTGAAATCAACGACATCGGTATCTTCTACTTCTACAGAAAAATGTCGTGTAGTAGAAGACAAATTTTTTATCCCATTAATTTTTCCTGTCAAATACTTAGGCATTATAAAATAATTTCATTGTAGGAAAAAAACACATGGTATCCTTTTTCGAAAAAATAACGTTCTGTTTCTTTATAAGGTTCTTTGCTAGTCACCAAAACAAAATCGCCACCCCAGGCTCCTAAGGATTTTACTTCGCCCCAATAATCAGAAAATCGTTGTTCTTTTACTTTTTGCAATCCTAATTCTTTCGCCACTAAATCTTCGTGATGCTTTATTAAATGTTGGAATTCAGCAATGGTCGTAGAACTCATCATTCGTTTTGTGATAATAGAAATATTATTAATGATCGGTTCCAATAATTTACCCGACATTTTTTCTTTATAATATTGAATTCCTGTTCGGCTATTTTGTTTTTCTTCCAAATAAACAAAAAATAAATGCTCTTTAAAAGATGGATTAAATTTTGACGGTTGAGTAAAAGGTTTTCCTTCTTGTAACTGATACAAAATAGGTTGCTGGGTTCCGGCACAAGCAATATCATATCCAGAACCACCCATTGTAGCATTTAATAATTCATAAGGGTTTACCTGTGCCCATTTCGCTAAATTATGAACCATCGTAGAACTGCTTCCTAAGCCCCATTCATTCGGAAAATCAAGAAGGGTTTCTATTAAAATCCCATTTTTTTTCAAAAAGAAATTTTCTTTTTTTAATGCAATAAAAGAAAACATTTCCTCTAACCGTCGACCAACTTTTTCATCAGTACTATCAACCAACGATCCTTGTACATCGTAATACCCTTCGAACCAAACATCGCCTTGGTGGTCGTAACTTTTCCAGACCAACCCCTTATGTTGGGCGGAGGATATTTTCATATCTTGTCCGTAATGGGTGGGCAAGGCCAAGGCCAAGGCTCCATCCAACACAAAATATTCGCCGGAGAGCAATAATTTACCGTTGGAACGAAATGTCTCGATGGTTTTGTTTGTTTTAATTTTTACTGAGTTATGAATTAGAAGGACAAATTAAATTACTTAGTCGTCGGGATTGGATTTTCTTTTCTTAAAGCTTGGATAAAATCCCTGACAGAAGAAAATGAAATATCTTTTCCATCAAAAAATTCTACCGCTTTTGTGGTTTCCTTTTCATTGGCATCCATATGGTTTAGGATATTCATGAGGTGCATTTTCATGTGCCCTTTTTGAATCCCCGTCGTTACCAACGATTTTATCGCTGCAAAATTCTGAGCCAATCCGACCGAAGCCATAATGCTCATCAATTCTTTAGCCGATGGATTGCCCAATAATTCCAAGGAGCGATTCGCCAATGGATGCAAGCGGGTCAGTCCACCTACCGTTCCGACTGCCAAAGGAATATCCAACCAAAATTTAAATCGTCCCCCTTGTAGGTAACATTGACTTAAACTTCGATATTGACCATCCCGACAAGCATAAGAATGGCCACAAGCCTCGATAGCTCGAAAATCATTCGCCGTAGCTAATACAACGGCATCAATACCATTAAAAATACCTTTATTATGAGTCGTTGCCCGATAGGGATCTATACGAGCAATCGTGATCGCTTTCTTGAACTTGGACGCAAAAACAGATGCATTCATCTCTCCAAAACTCCCCAATTCTTCAATATCACATTCTACAGAAGCCCTTACCAAACAGTCTGGGGTATAATTGGAAAGAATGGCCATAATAATGGTCACGTTTTTTTCTTCCCCTTCAAATGTCGAATGATTTTTAAAGAAGGAAATCAAGGTTTTGCCAAAAGTTTCCAAATTGGAATTAATGAAGTTGGCTCCCATGCTATCGCAAGTTTCAAAAGAAACTTTTAATTGGTAATAATTTTCTTCGAGATGGGTTAAGTCCAACAATTCAATATCTAAAATACCGCCGCCCCGTTTTCTCATGTTCGCTGTGATGTGGCTGGTATCTTCTATGAGTTTTTCTTTTAGTACTGGAAATACTTTCTGAAGTTTTGCTATATCGCCTTCCCAAGAAAAATGAACTTGTCCTATTTTGGTGGTTCCTATAATTTCTGCTTTGAAACCGCCCCTTGTCGACCAAAATTTTGCCGCACTCGATGCCGCCGCTACTACAGAACTTTCTTCTATCACCATAGGAACGCAATAGGTATTCCCATTGATCTGAAAATTAGGCGCGACCCCATAGGGCATCACGAAATTACTCAAGGTATTTTCGCTAAACCCGTCCAGTATTTTTTGTTGGTTTTGACTCGAATGCCAAAAGCCAATCAATTCTTTTTTCAAGCGTTCGGGATCATTCGAAAAATTATCCGCAATCCAATTGATCTTATCTTCCTTGGATAATTTTGAAAATCCCGTAACCGACTTTTTCGTTTTCTTCTCCATTCTAATTGGAAAGATAGAGCTATTCTTTGATTTTCAAAAATGCTTGGGCGAGTTCTAGACCTCTTACCTGTGCTTCGACATAATTGTATAAGGTTTCGTAGTTGCCGGTGGCATGTTTCAAAAAGGCAGATGCTTGTCCGTAAATGCTATTCGTTTTGAGTTTGTTCATCAAATAATAGCCATCTAAAAAGGTTTTCACCCCTCCTGAGATGATAATTTGTTGGCATCGGACACTGTCTCCCAATTCTTCTAAAACTTTGTTAGACATCTCTACCATTTCTTCGGCAGAGTGCCCTATGAATGCCAGCGGATCATAAATATTCTGCTTGTCTTCTTCGCTTCTTAACAATTCGAGTTTTGCGAAATTCGTGCCGCCGCTGGCTGCGAAATCAATCGCTTCTATGGGCAATTGGAATAAGGTTTTCAAACTATGATAACCGAACCCTTGTCCTACTTCTTTTATTATTATGGGATATTGTGCTTTATCCAACAACCTCATAATCGTTTCTATAGGAGGATGGACAAATCGATCGCCTTCGGGTTGCAACCATTCTTGTAATGGATTGACATGAATAATCAAACCATCTGCTTGGAGTTTTTCCAATAGGTTGTCTATGAGATGGGGTTCATCATTATCGAGTAACTGTTCTAATTGGGCAATACCTAAATTGGCATATAAGGGTAATGATGGTCCTATTTGTGAACGGACATCGAAGTCTTTGAGGTATTCATCGTTTCGAAGCAATTGCCGACAAGAACCCAAGCCCATTCCCATACCGAAATCCTTACAAGCTCTTGCCAAATTGTGGTTAATGGTATTCGCCATTTTTGTTCCGCCGGTCATACTGGATACCCAAAGCGGTGTGTTCATAGTCTTTCCTAAGAAAGTCTTGGATGGTAAAAATCCTTTTTTGGGATGAGCCGCCAACAAGGGTTCATAATAGAAACGGTTGTCCAAAGTAGTTTGGGCAATTTGTGATTGGAACGCCAAATTGATGTGATCCTTTTTGCGGGATGATGCATTGGGATCGTCTGTAA
>JAHDDR010000190.1 GCA_020629255.1 Saprospiraceae bacterium
ATTGATTTTGAAGACGAAATTCAATTATTAAAATATATCCGAAAAGAATTTTCTGCAAAAGATATCGAATTGAGAGTGGATGCCAATGGAGCGTTTTCCCCGAATGATGCACTAGAAAAATTATCCCGATTATCTGAATACGAATTACATTCTATAGAACAACCGATTCCCAAAAACCATTTTGAAGAAATGGCAGAACTTTGTGCAGCAACACCCTTGCCCATCGCTCTCGACGAAGAACTCATCGGGCATCATGATGAAAAAGAAAAAATAAAACTCCTTCAACAAATAAAACCCCAATACATTATATTAAAACCGAGTTTGGTAGGAGGGTTCAAAAGTTCGCAAGAATGGATAGACATTGCCGAGCAAAATAATATCGGTTGGTGGTTGACTTCCGCCTTAGAATCCAATATCGGGCTGAATGCCATTTCACAATGGGCTTACACTTTACAAAATCCAATGCCGCAAGGGCTCGGTACCGGACAATTATATATCAATAACTTTGATTCGCCATTAGAGGTGGATTCGGGAAGCATATTTTACCAGCAAGATAAAAGTTGGAATGTTGGGTCATTGCTTGGAGGTGGCGAAATCCAATAAAAAATGATTGTCCGATTTAGATAAAATGCAAGAAATATGTCATGAATTAATGGCTTCGAACCCTCAGCATTTGGTAACTTTATGATCTACAATTTTATAGTATGGATGCAATCGTCGAATATTTCAGCAACATGCCCACCCTTCATCGTTCATTGATGCTAGTGGGTGGTCTGACCCTTTTTTTCCTCATAGAACAAGCCGTACCATTATTTGCCCTGACCTATGATCGTACTCGGCACACCCTGCTCAATTTATTTTTCACTCTAACCACAGTACTGATCAATTTCCTCATGGCATTCATATTGGTTTTTTCTGCCGATTGGGTGGTCGAAAACCAATTCGGGATTATCCAATGGATCAGTATGCCATTGGTCTTAAAAGCGATCATCGGTCTTATGCTTATGGATTTGATTGGAGCATGGCTCGTTCACTGGATAGAACATCATGTAAAATGGCTGTGGCAATTCCATGTCATTCATCATACCGACCAACATGTCGATACCACAACCGCCAACCGACACCATCCCGGAGAAAGTGTCATTCGATTTATTTTTACGACGCTCGCTGTTTTTATCGTAGGAGCGCCCATCTGGCTGATTTTTATTTACCAATCGGCTTCTTTAGTATTGACACAGTTCAATCATTCGAATGTAAAAATGCCGACTTGGCTGGATCGCAGCTTGGAAATGGTTTTTTGTACACCGAACATGCACCGTGTCCATCATCATTACAGACAACCCTATAGCGATACCAATTATGGTAATATATTTTCTTTTTGGGATCGCATTTTCGGCACCTTTGTACGAGTGGATAATACCAAATTAAAATATGGTGTTGATACCTATATGAATGAGAAAGAAACCAAAAGCATTATAGAGCTTTTAAAGATTCCATTTGTCGGTTATCGCCAACCCATTGAGTATGATAAAGAAGAATCCTTATAGAATCTGTATCTTTGTAATACGTTTCAGAATCGAATTAGAGAATAATGGTAAAGGATGATTGCATTTGTATGGTCATTGGTTGGCCGGATACGACAGCTAAAGCTGCGGAAAAATTCTTCACAAAGTTGTATGATAAAGGGATCTTAAAGGATTTGTATTTTAAGGTGGGTCATGCTTCCCTTTGCCTTATCCATAAAGAAACCGGCGAAATAGAATATTTCGATTTCGGGAGATATACTTGTGATCATGGTTTGGGCAGAGCACGTGGAGCAAATACAGACCCTAATCTGGAAATCAAAGTCACGGCACGGTTCGATAAAGAAGGTAAGATGGAAAATCTACAAGAACTTGTAGATTATTTGTTTTCTATTACTCGTTTTACGCATGGAGAAGGTGTAATTTATTTTTCATTGTATGATAAAATGAATTATGCCAAGACCAAAGAATACATAGATGGTGTTCAACAACAAGGGTCTGTTCGTTATACCACTTTTGCATCCAATTCTACCAATTGTTCCCGTTTTGTTTGTGGAGCTTTATTGGCGGGTTCATCGGTAAAGAAAGATCGCCTCAAATTAATATGGACACCCACCTTCAAAGCATCTCCGGTGGGCAATGCGGTAGATGTAGGATATCAATCCAATGTATATAAGCAAAAAAGCTTGGATAGCCCCTTGGAAAATTTCAAAATGACCCGCTGGGATAATTTGAAATTATTATGGAACAATGTAAAGGGAAATCTCAAAGGTCCCAAGGTTGTGCATCCCAACATGATAGAATCGAATGGAAGGCATCCGGATGTTCCAGAAGATGCACATTGGTTAGGTGGCTTGGGAGAAGGCAATTGGATCACCATTACCCAGATGGAGTTCGAAGGTGAAAAATGTTTTAGGGCTTTATCCCAATACGATGATGGTGTTGTGAATTATGACACCGTTGTAAAACCGAATCAAGGAAGTGAAATCCAGTGGAATCAGGAATATAGTATTACGTATGATTGTTCCCGCCTATTCGTTACCATTCTACAAAATGGGAAAAAAATAAGACTCTATTGGTGGAAGGATTACCAAAGTGTCGATAAGAACCAAATTCGTTTCATTCATTCTACAGCAACATCAACATGGACATAATTGTATTGAAATCTAAAATACATACGGTAAAAGTGACCGAAGCCAACATCAACTACAAGGGGAGCATCACCATAGATAGTGAATTGATGCGGTTGGCGAACATCAAAACATGGGAGCAAGTTCATGTGAATAATGCGACAAAAGGAACAAGGATCATTACCTATGCCATTCCAGGAGAACCAGGTTCTGGTGTCATTGGAATGAACGGAGGAGCTGCTCTTCATGCTGATGAAGGAGACACCATCCATATTTTATCTTTTTGTAATATTCGAGAAAAAGATGCAGAGGAGCATCAACCTATCATTATCCAAACCAAGGAGAATAATGAGTATGCAGGGCTAGGCTCTCATTAAACGATAAAATTTTAGGAATCTATTTTTTGGATAACCACCATTTAGGGTTCATCCGGGTTTGTTGTTTCCAAATTTCGAAATGTAATTCCGATTTTCCGGTTTGTCCATCCGTCCGAACTTTTCCTAATTCATCATTAGGAGAGACCTTGTCTCCCTTCTTTACATAATGTTCCTCCAATTTAGAGTACAGGGTATAATAATTTCCATGTTGGACAATGACTAAATAATCATTTCCAGGAACAAAGCGAACGGCAGCCACAACACCCGAAGCGATGGGTTTCACTTTTTCATGGCTGGTAGTCAAGATGTCAATACCACTATTGTTAATGGTAATGTCAGGTAAAGTCGGGTGGGCTTGCTTTCCATAATGGCTCGAAACCACACCTTGAACCGGCCACGGGAATTTCCCTTTATTGCTCTTGAAATCGCCACTCAACATTCTATTACTAGTGGAGCTTGGGTTGGCCTTTTCTATTTTCACCTTAGGTTTTCTACTTTCCGCTCGTTGGCTAATCACTCCTTCTTGAATTATGCCCTCAATGGCGATATTGAGTTGCTCGTGGGCTTTCTTTTTCTTGGAAATTTTCTTTCTTAATTTTTTCTCCTCCCTTTTTAATTGTTTCAGTAATTTATTCTTACTGGTTAGTTCGTGTTCCAATACCAGCAGATGACTTTTCTCACTGCTCAACAATCTTTCCTTTTCCTCTTTTCTCTCTTCTTGTTTTTGGATTTTCTTTTCTAACGATTTTTGAGTCTGGATAATTCGATAGGCTTGTTTCTTTCGATACTTGTCATACTGCTTCAAATATTGCCACCGCTTGAAAGCATCATTAAAACTTTGTGCAGAAAAAAGGAAAAGCAAATCACTCTTCATCAATTTACGTCGATAGGCGAAACGAAGCAACTGGTCATAATCTTTTTTGAGCCTAAGAATATCTTCATTCATAGATTCGATGACATCTGCAGTGCGTTCCAAACTTTCATCGTAATAGGAAAGTTCTTCCTGAATCGTTTTGACTAACTCTTTCCTATTCTCAATTTGCTTCTTGAGGGTAATGAATTTTTCGTAGGTCAGCTCTTTATTTTTGGAAGTCTCCCGTAGTAAATCATCTGTCTTTCTTATTTCGTAAAGGATGTCCTTTCGTTTGGATTCTAAATTCTTACGGCTCTGTCCGAATACGATGATCGGCAGAGCTAAAAACAATAGGAATACAAAAAACCTATCTTGTTTTTTTATAAGAAGAAGGAATCTCAAATCTAATACTAGTGGGTTTGTTTCGTGTTACTTTACTAAAATTAAGTTGGATGCCCAAGGCACCTGTTTCGGGAGAATACAAATCCAAGTTTCGAATATACGAAAATAATAAGTCATTGTCTAGGTTTTTATAACCTTCTTGCTGGCAACTCGCCTTCCTTTGATGAGCCTTCTGCTCGAATTCCATTTTATGAAGGGAAAAATCTTGACCATTCAACCAGTATCGAGTATCCAAACCATCCATGTTTTTAGAAAGCTGATAATGGGGAGGAATGATGTCTACATCATATTTTCCTTCGCTGAGATAGATGGGGTTTCCTAGTAGCAAATCATATAAATTCCGAAAATCGGATAGAGGAGAATCTCCCTGGGGCATCCCCATCATATTACGAATATAACTGATGGGTTCTGCCAAATAGGTTTTATTCAACCGATTCACGAGAAAAACAGAATCGGTTGTAATTAAAACCCTTCCCGCTTCAAAGCCAATTTTTTTAACGGCGCCCCAAATCACACTGTCTTTTCTCATTCGAAGATATACAGATGCACTGGTTGTACTTCCATTTTGTTTGAGTTTGATGCCCCCCTTTATGTTCATCCACTCAGCATCAAAATTGTATTTATCCAAGTTCTCCAAAAGATATTTTGAAGAGCGTTTTTTCAACTTACCCCCTTCTTGCCCTCCTTGTTTTGATTTACATCCAACAATAAAAAATAAGCCAAATAAAAAGTATAAAACGAGCCTGATTCTCATATCTGATTCCTTTTTTCTTCAAAATTAATTATCCGATGGACAAAGTCCATGCTCATTTATTTGTTAACAAGATTATTTGAATTAAATTGCACTCATTACTTTAATAATTGTTAATAAAACATACCATAGAGGCAGAGCATGGGGAGATTACCAAAAAGGTACATTTTTGCAGATTATGAAAGTTTGAGGAAAGTAAAATTCAGCAAACTACAAAAGGTCTGTAATAAAGTTTTCATCTTAGTTGATAGCACAGAAGAAACAATCCCTTTTTATATTGTTATGCAGGCCCAAAAATTAGGTAAAAGAGTAAAATGGATTTCGGTAGATAACGAATCCGACGATTTTAAGTTGCACTTATCCTTCCTCATTGGCGCCTTACACGAAAAAGCGAACATCAACATCGAATTCGCCATCTTATCGGATGATGAGGATTATGATGGATTGGTGAATTTCATTAATGATGCCGGACGGAATTGTATTCGGATAAAAACAAAGAAGAAAAAAAAGAAAGATTCTGAGGACATCCTACCGGAAGAAATATTGAAAGATGAATATTTCAACGAACCTGAAAACGATGACCTTTCCGAAGCTATCGGAAATTTGAAAACGGAGACATAATCTCTATTCAAGTTCCTTTTTATAAAACCAACGAATCAAGACGGGGATTATAAATAAATCACTCAGTAATGCACTGGCAAGTGTAACGCTAATAATAATACCTACGGTAACACTCGGCGGATTGATAGAAAACAGCATCACCAAGAATCCGAAAAATAAAATAACGGATGTCAAACCAATAGCTTTTCCAGTTTCAACAAACGTCACATAGAGCGATTCATCAATACTCTTTCCTTTGGCTCTAGCCAATTTGAATTTGCTCAGAAAATGTATGGTATCATCCACAGCAATACCAAATACGATAGCAAATACAATCGCAACGCCACTTTCCAATTCTATGCCGAGATATCCGAGCAATGCTCCGGCAATTAAAAGTGGGAAAATATTCGGTAGCAAAGAAATGAGAATCATTTTGGGACTCTTGAATAAGAACCCCATTAAAATACTGATAATGAAAATGGCAAAGCCTAAACCATATAAAATGGAATCCCTGATATACTCCTCATTTTTATCAAAAAGAACCCCGGTTCCGGTTCTTCTAAAAGTGGCGATATTGGGATCAGTATTATCTAACATCCATTGATCAATTTGTTGCCCTACACTTTGGATGGTGTCAGAACCAACATCAAGAATACTGCTAGAAATTCGAGCTTTTTTTCCATCCTTGCTTACAAGGACATCCAAGGAAGCCGGTGCTTTGTTCAGGTATCTATCATATTTTTTATAATCTTTTTCATTCTTGGGAAAAGCATATGCTTCTGGTCTATTCTGATTGAAAACTTGATTCATGCTTTTATAAGCCGAAGTAATAGAGTTGGATGATTTTACCGCAGCATGTTGTTTCAGATATTGTTCAACTTTATCAATTTCTTGTAGCACTTTATAATCTCTTGCCATAAAAGTATCCTGAGCAGTTACGGCAATTTCGAAAGGGCGGAAACCGCCATAATTGTTTTCGAAAAAAATATAATCTTCCGTTATTTTTTCGCCACGCGGCAAATTTCCTCGAATGCTATAATTGGTCGTCACTAAAGACATGCCATAAAAGCAAGCCAAAATGCAAACGATAATTCCGATAAAAATTCGAGTAGGATATTTTTTTGTAATGTCATAAAACCATTCCATCAAAGGTTTCCAAAAAGACACTCTATTATCCAATTGAATAACTTGGTCTACTTTGAACAATGAAAGAATTGCCGTCGTCAATCCAAGTACGGTGAGATAAGCAATGATAACACCAATGGCAGCATTCACACCAAAATCTCGAATGGGCGGAATCCGACTAGAAAGCAAGGTCAAAAAACCAACAGCAGTCGTAACAGATGTAAGGAGCGTAGCCAAGCCGATTTCTCGAATCGTCGTTTTAATGGCATCATTTTTAGAAGCACCATTCCGCAATTCATCTATATATTTGGACATTACATGAATGACATCCGATGTTCCTACAATAATCAATAAAACGGGATACAAAGCCGACATCACATTAAGCGGTCTGCCCGTTATTCCTAGCATTCCTACAAACAACAACATGCCTACTCCAATAGAAAGCAATGCAATAAGGACACCCCAAGTCCGCTTGAAAATGAACCACATAACGAGCAGTACAAGTATTCCTGAAATAATAGTGGAAATGGCAATTTCCCGATATTGTAAATCAATGAATTCTTTTTGGAAATTCGGTCGGCCTAAATAATGGTAATCTTCAAATGAATAGGATTGTATCAAGGAGTCTAATCCACGCATTAAAATGCGAGAACTATCAATTTGAATATTATTAATGAGTTTTAATGCAACTACTGTTGATGTAGCATCTTCAGAAATTAAAGTACCTGAAAAACGTTCATCTTCAAGTAATCTTTTTTTATCCGCTTCAAATTTATTAGGGTCTTTTCGGTGTATGGCTGGAGTTGTCGTAATTCCAAAAGGCGTTTTTTGAGGATAATTCAATAAGGTAACCGATTGCCCAGAAACAACAAAAGGAAGTCGCTTTGCTTTTTTGGAAAAATCATGAAAATCTTCAAGGAAATTTTTTTCGAAAATTCCTGCTTTTCGCTCAACAGCAATAAAAAGAAAATTGTCATCGGTTTCGAACTCTTCAATAAACTCATAAAAGTATTCCAAATCGGGATCGCCCTCAGGAAAAAATTGTTCGAAATTAAAATCTGCTTTCACCTGAAAAGCAAAAAAAATAGCAATAGCTGAAAGCAGTGAAAAAAGAATAAAAGAAAATGTCCTTATTTTTTTACTCATGAATTTTAACGTCATTTCTATTTATGAAAGAACACGTACAGAATAGAATTGTTTTTTATGAATAAAATAATCTGTCAAAAAGGAAATTTTTAAAAATAAATTATACTTGAATATTATTTTGTGCCTAGATCTTTAGCTGCAATTTAATTGTGTCTTGTTATTTTTTGTAAAAATTTAAAAGAATGGAAAATCAATTACTCAGAATGTTTGTTGATGTTTTTTTTTCTTACAATGTTTATAACAAGAAACTAAGCAGATATTAGGTTGGTTTTCTTGCCGGTAAACCCTATTTTTGCAGCAAAATTCCGAGAGGATCATTTATCACTATAATCATTGCTTGAAAATATGGCTAACGTAGGTAAAGTAAAACAAATCATCGGGGCCGTAATTGATGTGAGCTTTCCTGACTCACAACTTCCCGACATTCTTAATGCATTGGAAATTAAAAAACCGAATGGCGAAGTTTTGGTATTGGAATGCCAGCGTCACTTAGGTGAAGATAGTGTCCGTACCATCTCAATGGATGCTACAGACGGTTTGACTCGTGGTATGGATGTAGTGGATACAGGAAAACCTATTGCTATGCCGATAGGGGATCGTATTCGTGGGCGTCTATTCAAT
>JAHDDR010000191.1 GCA_020629255.1 Saprospiraceae bacterium
TTAAAGAAAAATGTGATCACTTTACTAAAGTCGAATTAGATTCTATTATCGGTATGGATTTTATTTGAGAAGCTGTTTTAAAACAGTTTCTGAAGTAATCATAGGGGATAGCCACGACTTAATCAAATTATAATCAAATGGGGTTGTGTTTTTTTAGCTATAACCCGCCCCAAAACAAGAATTTCCAATCACTAATTTGCGGAGTAAAAAAGAGGTGTAAACACTATGATGAAAATTTTTGTTGCATATTTGTTACACGAAAAATAACAAAGCACTGAAAATCAATTGATTAACAGTGCTTTTAAGTACCGACGGGGGGAATCGAACCCCCACTCTCTTGCGAGAACTGGATTTTGAATCCAGCGCGTCTACCAGTTCCGCCACATCGGCATATGTAAATAATAAACCACTTTATAGTATATCTAACAAGCGGATGCAAATTTATCTAAATTATCTTGAATCCGCAAAATGTATCGGTATTTTAAATAATAGTTTTTGATAAAATTTAGTTCCTCATCCGAAGCAGTATCGTTGTTATAGCTCTTAATAATGCCTTCTACCGAAGAATACAACTCTTTTTTTAGTTGATTTATAGTCTCTTGTGTCGATGCGACCCTCTCAGGAGAGGCATCCATTTCCAAATCGAACAAAGTTTCGTTGATGTCCATCATTTTCATCAGAAAAGACTGGGGTAGGGTATCTTTTCCTTCTTGGAGCAATTTTTTTTGATCCAAAATGTATTTCATCCGTTTATCAAAATCCTTGAGGACTTTATAGGCTTCATTATTCAAGGTTGATAATTCAAGCATGCGGTGCTGTTCCTCCTCCGATTTGTCGGTATGGAAATCAGGGTGGAATTCTTTACTCAATACATAGAATTTCTTCTTCAAAGCCTTTTCATCGACCTTAAACCCGATAGGGATTCCATATAATTCGAAATAATCCATTACGCCCAGCCTAATGCTCTCAGAATATCCATGCCATTGGCAAAGACCATCAAGGCAAGGATAAGATAAAGACCGATGTTCATCAAAATGTTCATCACTTTTTCCGGAATTTCCTTGCCCGTAATCATTTCGAATAACAAGAACATCACATATCCGCCATCCAAAAGGGGAATAGGTAATAAATTCATAATAGCCAAAATAAGAGATAACATAGCCGTAATGCTCCAGAATTTGTTCCAATTCCAAGTGCTGGGAAATAAACCACCGATGGTTCCGAAACCACCTAAACTGTCCTTCGCTTTTATTTTTCCTTGGAACATTTTTCCAAATGCTTTGAACTGTAGAGCAATAAAATTCCAACCTTCGTTGATCCCAGCAGGAATGGATTCCATCAATCCATATTCTTGGGATGCAAAATTGAAATATTGATCCGGTGTCCGATTTTGGACTCCCATGGTTCCTTCATCAGTCAAGGCTACGGTTTTGTATTCCATGTTCGTTCCCTCTCCATTGGGGATAAAACCGACTTGAACTTCCTTGCCTTTATTATCAAGGCACTGTTTTCTGAAATCAGTAAAATAAGGAGTACTCACATCATTAAATGCCATGATTTGATCGCCCACTGAAAATCCTGCTTTCTCTGCCGGAGAACCTTTCACCACTTTATCAATATAGAAGGGTTGGAGCGGTCCGAAGATTTCATAATTTTTCGCCTCGTGTGTCAATAATTTTTTTCGGACTACATCCGGTACGGTCAAGGTCATTTCTTGCCCGCCTCTGATAATATTGATGGTCTTTTTGTCTTCCAAACCCAGTTGCATTCTTAGAATACCCGGATTGAATCGTTCGAATGGATAATCTCCGATGGATAAAATTTTATCGCCGTCTTTCAAGCCGATTTCTTCTCCCAGTTCATCCACATAAATCCCATTCTTGATTTCTGACATGGGGAGATATTCTTTTCCCCAAACGAAGAGAACCATCGCATATAAGAAAAATCCAAGTATGAAATTCACAATCACGCCACCGAGCATGATTAATAATTTTTGAGGTTTGCTTTTGGCTCCGTATTCATCTGGTTTGGGAACATAACCTTCCTCGGGTGCATCTTGGGTTTCATCTTGCATACCGGCAATAGAAACATATCCACCCATAGGGAACCAACCTATACCATATTCTGTATCCCCAACCTTTTTCTTGAAAAGGGAAAAATTCATTTTATTGGGAAACGGAAAAAGGAAATCGAAGAATAAATAAAATTTCTCGACCCTTGTGCCAGTCATTCTTGCAGCTAAATAATGCCCTCCTTCATGCAATACAACAAGAATGGATAAACTAAGGAAAAACTGAGCGATTACAACTAAAGTACCCATATAGTAAGATGATAATGTATGTTTTAAAAACTATTTTTAGAGTTACATTGTTTGATTTGGGATGCAAATGTAACGAATAATCTACTTCTTTGGATCAAATACAAATTGATATGGATGATCAAACTTTCCTCTATGAACATTTTCTTCAAAAATTAGATGAAATTCAAGAAAATGCAAGACCTGAATGGGGTATCATGACCCCTCATCACATGATAGAGCACCTTAGTATGCTCTTTGTCATTTCTAATGGTAAATTCCAAGCCCCCAGTTTCCTACCCGAAGAAAAACAAGCCAGAAGAAAGCATGGTTTTTTCGAAAGGCAGTTGCCGTTTCCGAAAAACTTTTCTCCTCTAGGAGAGCCCAAACTAGAAAAATTAAGATTTGAGAATATAAATGCTGCCAAGCAAAAACTCAAGGCAGCATTGGAAAGATATCAGCAATATCATCAGGAAAATCCGGAGGTGCGATGTAACCACCCCGTCATGGGTCCCTTGAACCATCAAGAATGGAATGAATTCCATGCGAGGCACATCCAACATCATTTAGAACAATTTGGGATAAAACCTTGAAACGGAAAAGGATTTTATTTCCTCAACATCGTCCAGACTTCCATTCTTCCACCTCTGTTTTGATGGAAACGCAAGGTATCGGAACCACTAACCCCTAATTTGACCATCATCTTACTGCCTCCGTTAGGAGTGGTATAGAGTTTGTCGTCCAAGGTATAGAATGTTCCATCTTCGGAATATTCGTTCGCCAAAGAATAAGTATAAGTACTATCCGCCTTAAAAGTAAATTTGATGTCGCTCGGACTACGGGTGGCGGGGGTATCTTTCAATATATCTATACATTGCCAAGTACCCACCAATTCGGATTCATCGACTAGATCTTTTCTACAAGAAACGAAGCAAATACCCAAGGCTAAGATAAAAAAGGAATAACGTAAAATATTCATGATTTGGATTGGTTTATATTCCTTGTAATGGAAGAGTTGGAAAAAGTTACACCTCGTTCCGGATATTCCCAGAACGAGGTGTATTTATTTATGATTGGATGATTTTAATACGTAACGCCTAAAGCAGACATCATAGCAACGAACGTGAGACCACCGGCAACGAACCCGATAAAGGCCAACCAACCGATTTTTTTCAAGTACCAGATGAAGTCTATTTTCAACATTCCCATGGCAGCTACACCGGCAGCAGAACCAATGATCAACATACTACCACCAGTACCGGCAGCATAAGCAATGAAGTGCCATAATTTGGCATCCATAGGTTCTGTGTACATTCCCATAGATGCAGCCACAAGCGGTACGTTATCTATCAAGGCAGAGGCAGCACCAATCAACATCACTACAACATCCTTATTGGGTACGGTTTCATTGAGCCATTCTGCGATGTATCTAAGAATGTGTACGGATGTTCCATCACTGGTTACTGCATAAACAATACTTTCTAAAGCAGCAACAGCCATCAAAATACCCAAGAAGAATAGGATACTGGACATCTCAATCCGACTTAATGCCTTATGAGGAGAATATAAGTGTTTTCTAGCTTTGTCGAAATTCTCTTCCGGATGGATATATTCGGAAACCAACCAAACCACACCCAAACTCAACATCATACCCACATAAGGAGGAAGATGTGTCAATACCTTGAATACAGGTACGAATACAATCATTCCTAATCCTAAGTACAACATTCTACGACTACTAATCAATTCTCCTTCTTCTAGGTCAGTGTCAGCATTTACTGCAATATCTCCTTGGAATACTTTCAAGGTAGAAGCCACTAAAGTGGGTACAATGAAGCACACAATAGAAGGAATAATCAAATATTTAATCAGACCTAATGCGGAAACTTTATTACCAATCCATAACATGGTGGTGGTGACATCACCGATAGGAGACCAAGCACCTCCCGCATTGGCAGCGATGACAATCATACCACCAAACCACAAACGGGTATTAGTATCCTTGATGATTTTTCGTAATAACGTAACGAGTACAATCGTAGCTGTTAGGTTGTCGATAATAGCAGAAAGAATGAATGCCAATATACCGATGATCCAAAGAAGTTTCTTTTTGTTCTTGGTTCTTACCCAACCTTTCAATACTTCGAAGCCCCGATGTAAATCTACGATTTCGACAATGGTCATGGCTCCAATTAGGAAAATAAGGATTTCGGATGTTTTACCCAAATGATGGAGCAATACATTCTTAAACCCATCTTCTACATGATGGTGATCGGCACCATGATCCGCCAAGGAGAATAAATGTCCATGATGGTCGATGGCGACAAAGATCCCTTCATGGAATCCTACGGCAACAACCGCCCACATCAAGGCACCCATTAATAGGGCAGGAACGGTTTTATCTAAGTGTAAGGGGTGTTCGAAAACAATGGCAGCGTAGCCAATGATAAAGATGGCTAAAAGTATGGTCAGCATAGGCTTTTCTTGCTTTGATTTAAAAAACGAAGCAAATGTAAGAAGGTGTTAGGTTATTTCATATAATTTAATTGCAAATCTTTGACTTGTAAGGCTCTGAAAGCAAAAATGGAACTCCTTTCAGGTAGAATAAGTTACATCCTTAGCAAATAGGTATTACCTTT
The DNA here is from genome assembly GCA_020629255.1 of Saprospiraceae bacterium. Lineage (GTDB taxonomy): Bacteria > Bacteroidota > Bacteroidia > Chitinophagales > Saprospiraceae > JAHDCE01. The sequence continues at coordinate 4,936 of JAHDDR010000191.1, forward strand.
GTTATTGATTTTTGAATCAAAATCTAATGTTTTGGTAAAGATAGGAGATGTAGAATTGGGAGAATTTCCCTTGTTGTTGGCTCCCATGGAGGATGTGAGCGACCCGCCGTTCCGTGCCTTGTGCAAGGAGCAGGGCTGTGATATGATGTACACCGAGTTCATCTCGGTAGAGGGCTTGATACGTGATGCCTTTAAAAGTGTCCAAAAAATGGACATCTATGATTATGAACGCCCGATTGGCATCCAAATCTTTGGTTCGGATATCAACTCTATGGAAAAAGCCATTGATATTGTAGAAAGGGCAGACCCTGAAGTCATAGACATCAACTTTGGTTGTCCGGTGAAAAAAGTGGTTTGTAAAATGGCGGGGGCGGGTATCCTACAAGACATTCCTAGAATGGTCAAATTAACCAAAGCGATGGTCGAACGAACCAACAAACCGGTAACGGTTAAGACTCGTTTAGGTTGGGATGATAATACCAAATATATTGTAGAAGTAGCAGAACGACTCCAAGATGTAGGCATAAAAGCAATTTCCATTCATGGGCGTACCCGTAAGCAAATGTATAAGGGCGAAGCCGATTGGACTTTGATTGGAGAAATCAAGGACAATCCCAGAATGCACATTCCGGTGTTTGGCAATGGAGACATTAATAGTCCTCAAAAAGCGGAACTGTATCGGAATAAATATGGTGTGGATGGCATCATGATTGGTCGGGCAAGTATCGGATACCCTTGGATTTTCAGGGAAATCAAACATTACTTTGAAACGGGGGAAATTTTAGATCCGCCTACAATCGAGGAACGAGTGAAAGCGGCAAAAAAACACCTTACTTTTTCTTTGGAATGGAAAGGCGAAAAGTTAGGAGTGCTTGAAATGAGAAGACATTATACGAATTATTTTAAGGGATATCGGAACATCAAGCCTTACCGGGGACGATTGGTCACTACTCCGGACCCGAAAGAAATCTTCGATATTTTGGATGAAATCGCGGATGTTTTTGGGAAAATCGAAAAACAAATGTCGATTTAGTGACCTAATAGTTGTACTTTTGTCCTAATATTTGGGAATCATAAGGATTTCTTTTTGTAAAATTTTCAATCATAAAAAACCTTTCATATCACATGGGATTGTTTTCATTTTTTAAAAAAGCAGGTTCTAAGGCTTTAGTCAACGAGGAAAAGAAAGCTGCTGAAAGTTCATTGGCAAAAGAAATTGCCAAAAATGCTAAAATTTCTGTATTCCATAGCATTGTAAAAAGCTTGGATTTAGGAGTAGAAGACCTTAAAATCGATTTGGATGATGATGTAGTAGTGGTAAGTGGTACTACGGATTCTCACGAAACAAGAGAAAAAATCATCTTGGCTTTGGGTAATGTAGATGGTATCGCAACTGTTGATGATCGCATCGATGTAGTGGTTCCTCCTCCAACCACTCGTTTCCATACGGTTCAGAAAGGAGAATCTCTTTCTAAAATCGCTAAAGAATATTATGGAGACCCTATGAAATATAAAGAGATCTTCGAAGCCAACAAACCGATGTTGGATGACCCGGATAAAATCTATCCCGGACAAAGCTTGAGGATTCCTAATTTGATAGCATAATCGAAAATAAATATCAATTTGATGATATTAAAAGCCATCCGGCAAAGCTGGATGGCTTTTTTCTTTTTATGATTTTTGACATAGCAAAAATAACCTTACTTTCGTTAAATGGATAAGGACTTAAAACAGAATAAATTGATAAAGAAATTAGGTGTCATTTTTTTTATCTTGCTATTTTCATTAAATGCAAAAACACAGCAAGATTCTTTGAAAATAAGTTTACTGACTTATTCGCCCGGAACAGAAATTTGGGGTGCCTTCGGACATAGTGCGGTTCGGGTTCAGAATTATACCACCGAATCGGATATTTTGTATAATTATGGCATTTTTGATTTTGGAGATTCTGTTGCAAAATTCGTTTGGAAATTCCTTCGGGGAAAATTAAAATATAAATTAGGAAAAGAAAGTACTACGAGGGTATTAAGGTATTATGCTAATAAAGGAAACAAACGAATCATCGAACAAGAATTAGTATTGACCCAAGAAGAAAACAGAAAAATCCTGCAATTTTTAGATCATAATTATTTGCCCGAAAATAGATATTATTTTTATGATTTCTTTTTTGATAATTGTGCCACCCGAATCAGGGATATCATGGAAAATGAATTAGGTGGAAAATTCAATTATAAAAAAGAGGTGAAATCAGAATTGACATTGCGACAATTATTGGATGTACATATCGAATCCCGTCCCTGGACAGATTTTGGGATGGATTTATTAATAGGAATACCATCGGATAAAAAAGCTACTTTTCAAGAACAAATGTTTTTGCCCGAATTTTTATCCGACAATTTAGATAAAGGTGTTTATTTGTTAAATGAAGGAGAAAAAAAACCGTTGTTGGGTGAAAAGAAAATAATTGTAGGTGGAGAATATTATATGAACGAACCGGGATGGTTCAGACCCTTTACTTTGTTCGGTGCTTTATGTGTTTTTATGTTGCTGCTTACCCTGTTTTTTACACATAATAAAGCATTGGCCATTTTAGATAGCATCCTGTTTTTTTTATTAGGATTTATTGGCTTGTTTTTATTGTTCATGTGGTTCGGAACGGATCATGTTTCTACAAAATGGAACATGAATATGTTGTGGGCGAACCCGATGTATCTTATATTTTTTCTGGGTGTAGGACGACAAAAAATTAAATCCATGAAATGGGCGTATATACTTGCACTTATATCTGGAATTTTAATTTTATTGACTTGGGGTTTCTTTCCTCAACAATTCCATGTAGGAATAATTCCCATCGTCTTGATGTTATTAATTAGGAGCGGAGCAGGACTAATGGATATAAAAAGGAAAAGTGCTGTTAAGTTGTGATAAACCTGTCAAGTTTCAAAAACTTGACAGGTTTCAGTTTATAAAAATTACTCCTCCAACGCTTCCAACGCTTCCCAATATTCCAAGGCACGTCTGGTGTGTGGAATACAAATCGAACCGCCCACTAAATTCGCAATGGAAAAAACTTCAAAAACTTCCTCTTTGGTAACGCCTATTTCATAACAAGTTCCTAAATGGTAGGCGATGCAATCGTCGCAACGGAGAACCATAGATGCTACCAAGCCTAAAAGCTCCTTGGTTTTGGTCGGTAATGCCCCTTCTTTATAGGCGTTGGTATCCAGATTAAAAAATCGTTTGATGAATCTATTATCTTGTGCCAATAATTTTTCATTCATCTTTTTTCTATAAGCATTAAATTCTTCGACTTTATTCATGTCTAAAATATTTTTAATAAGAATTATTTTAATGATTTTAAAATTCTATCGCCCCGAATGAGGACCCTGAAAAATAAAATCAAAAATAAAATTAAAATAAAAATGACAATATAATATGGCGTTGATTTTTCTTCGAAATATCCTTGGAGTAAACTAAAAGAACAAATCCCTATTACAATAAAAAAAATAAATTGTTGACCTAACGTATAAAATAAACGAAATCCTTTTTCCAACTCTTTTACTTCGTATTCCAATTCGCCACG
>JAHDDR010000192.1 GCA_020629255.1 Saprospiraceae bacterium
AGAGCCGATTCCTAATAATTCACTCATTGTTGTGGTTATTTAATGAATTACAATTAATAATTACTGATTACTGATAACATTTTCATCAAAATGGTCATCCCAATTTTTTACATTCGGTTCACCTAATTTGTTTACTGATTTTGCTATGGTGGTGGCAACAGTGGCATCGCCGGTTACATTAATTACGGTTCTGCACATATCGAGCGGACGATCCACGGCAAAAATAAGTGCCAATCCTACCGCCAGTTTATCTGCAGGAAAACCAATGGATTCCAGAACAATCACCAGCATCACCATTCCGGCACCGGGAACTGCCGCAGAACCAATGGAAGCCAAAAGGGCCGTCAAAACGATGGTTAATTGATCGGCGAACGTCAAGTCGTGGTGCAAAGCGGTCGCAATAAAAACAGCGGCAACCGCTTGGTAAAGACTCGTGCCATCCATATTAATGGTGGCTCCAACGGGTAGTACAAAACTACCTACTTCCTTATCAACACCTACATGCTCCGTTACTCGTTCCATCGTTACGGGAAGTGTTGCTGCACTCGAACTGGTCGAAAAAGCCAGTAATTGTGCCGGACTGATTTGCCTCAAAAACCAAATGGGATTTTTACCCGTATAAAATTTGATGATAATCATATAGACACAAAGCATCAACAATAAGCCTCCTACAACGGTGAATGCGTAAGCCAACAATGATTTGAGTAAATCAGGATCGGCGGTGGTGACAATGACTTTCGCCAAGAGGGCAAAAACAGCATAAGGGGCAATGAGCATGATGAGATCGACAATTTTTAATACCACATCATTAATTCCATCGATTACATCTTTTACGGGTTGGGCTTTTTTCTTATCTATCAATAATAAACCGATACCAAATAAAATGGCAAAGAAAATAACTTGAAGCATCGAGCCATTGTTGCCGGAGGCTTTGAAGATGTTATCGGGGACAATATCCACTAGAAATTGTAAAGGACCTGTATCTTTTTGATTGATAGCTGTATTCAATTTTTTTTGTACGCCCGAGCTTTCCGCATAATTGGCGGTAAGGGTTTGTATGGTTTCTTCCGATATTCCACTGCCCGGTTGGATGATATTCACTAAGGTCAAGCCGATGACGATGGCAATGAGGGTCGTGAAAATATACATGATTATAGTACGGCCACCTATTTTTGAAAACTTGGAAATATCCTGTAAATCAGCTACTCCTTTGATTAATGAAGCCAATATCAAGGGAATGGCAATCATTTTCAATAATTTGACAAAGATGGTTCCGAAGGGGGCAATCCAATCTGTGACGAATTGAGCTCCCCAGCTCATTTTGGCCATGATTAAACCAAAGATAATACCGGCAGCCATTCCAATCATGATTTGCCAATGTAAGGCCAATTTTTTCATCTGTCTTGATATTTTGATAAATATGATCGCAATATAAAATATATCAAGACCAGAACAAAACTTGTGCTATGATAGTGTGGATAAATTCTTTATTCCCTATGGCTTCAAGGCACGGGTCATCTCTCTTTTGCCTGGAGGTCCGGGTAAGGCTTCGATAATAAATCCGACAGCTTTCAAAGCTCTTTTAAAAGATCCTTTGGCACAATAGGTCACCAATGTTCCATCGGATTGTAAGGCTGCATACATTTTTTCGAGGAAAGGTGCTTCCCAGAATTCAGCTTGGGCATTGGGAGCAAAAGCATCAAAATAGATTAAATCATATTGGTTTTTATCTTCAATTTCTTGGAATTTCTTTTTTAATTTCTTGAATTGAAAAGTAGGGGAGAGAGGAATAAATTTATTCCATTCCAATTGGTGTAATTCTAATAATGAGATAGGGGCATCCAAAGATGCATCATAATTTAATTGTTTTACGATGTCTATGGAAATGGGGTATGCTTCAACTGTTGTATATTGTACGTTGGATGTTGTTTTTTCTTGTTCTAAAAATGTAACCAAAGAATTCAAACCGCTTCCCCAACCTATTTCTAAAATAGAAATGTCATTCTTTTTTTCGACTTGGAAATGAAATCCAGCATTTATAAAAACATGATAGGTTTCTTGTAAGGCACCATGTATCGAATGGTAGCTTACTCCAAATTGTTCTGATAAAATAGAATGACTTCCATCTTTGGTGGTAATAATTTTATTTGACATTTTAGCTTGAAGTAGTTTCTTCTAGTTCTGGAATTCTTTCTAAAATAAATTCTCCAATTTCTTGCAATGCCGCTTGAGACTCGGGCATAAAGAATTGTCGATTATAATGCCAAACATGGGGTAGCCCTTTGTATTCGATTAACTTACAGTACATACCGTATGCTTCAGCTCTTGCAGCCAAATTTCTGGAATCATCCAAAAGTACTTCAATGGTTCCTACATGAACCAATGCATCAGGTAGTTCACTTAGGTCTGCATATAAAGGATTTGTAAGTGGATGATGGGGTGTATATGGTGCTTTTATGTAATTAGGAATTATACTTCGAATAAATTTTGGAATAATAAATGGATCAGCATCAGCATTGATCTCAACGCTTGCACCGGTACAAGTCATATCCAAGAAAGGAGACATGAGGCAAATACAACGGGGCATTTCAATTTCCATGTCTTTCATGGCTAAAAGAGCTTGCATGATTAATCCCCCTCCAGCAGAATCTCCAACCATAGCAATTCTTTCTGCCGGGTATTCTTCTAATAATTCGGTGTAAATTTTAATGACATCATCTCGGCCAGCAGGAAACGGATGTTCGGGAGCCAAGCGATAATTAAAAATAACAGCAGGAATTCCACTTTCGTGAACAATCCACCCAGCTAACGGACGGTGCGTGTTGATAGAACCCATAAAGTAACCACCCCCATGAACGTAAATAAGGATAGAATCTTCCCGTTCCAATTTTTCTGGGCTGATGATTTCCGCTTCAATGCCCCGTAAACGAATTTCATTTACGGAAACCGTCCAAGGAGTGATGAAGGTTTTAGAAAATAAATCGTCCATGGTTCGTCGGACTCCAATCATGTCGAAATCTTGTTTCTCCATTTCTTTCCGACGGTATTTCATTACGAATTTTATTATCTCATTTTGGAGACTCATATCCTATGTTTTTAAAAACCAATTGATTTTTTATTCTTTTTCAAAGATTGATCCAAATCAGCCATTCTTATGGCTGTAGCCGCCGCTTCTACTCCTTTATTACCATATTTTCCGCCGGCCCGATCCTTGGCTTGTTGTTCATCGTTGGGTGTAAGGACACCAAATATATGAGGTACTCCGGTCATGATACTTAAATTAACCAAGCCTTGTGCAACTGATTGATTAATATATTCATTATGTGATGTTTCTCCCTTTATCACACAACCAATACAAATCACTGCACTAGGAAATTCTTTTTTGGTTAAGATTTTAGCACCGGCAGGTAATTCGAATGTGCCAGGTACTTGAACAGTAGAAATATCTTTTTCTGCGGCACCATGTTTTATCAAGGTGTCATAACATCCTTCATATAATTTATGGGTAATTTCCTTGTTCCATTCAGAAACAACAATCCCGAATTTCATCCCTTTTGCCGAGGGCAAATTTTCCTCGTCATATTCTGATAAATTTTTCAGAGCACTACTCATTCTTTTTATCTTTTTATTATCTTAAAAATATTGATTCAGTTGTAAATAATTTTTGACATAATCATCAATTCCATTTTCTAAAGAATAAAACGATTTTAAAAAAGGAATGGTTGAGGCTAATTTATTTGAATCGGCTTCTGTAAAATATTGATAATTATCTCGAATATCTTTTGGAGTATCTATAAATTCAATGTTGGGTTTTAGACCCAGCGAAATAAAAACCTGAGAGGCTAGGTCGTTAAAACTTCTGGCCTTTCCAGTTCCCAAATTATAAATTCCGTTTTTAGGTTTTTGTTCAAGAAAATAATAAAGAGTTTTTATTACATCTTTTACATAAATAAAATCCCGACTCTGTTCACCATCTTTAAAATTGGGATGATGAGAACGGAAGAGTTTCATTTTATTCGTTTTTTGGATTTGCCCAAACGTATGGAATATGACGGATGCCATCCGTCCTTTATGGAATTCATTGGGGCCATAGACGTTGAAGAATTTAAATCCGTACCAATGGGGAGGGATTTCTTTTTGTTGAAGGACCCAAATATCAAAATCATTTTTTGACTTTCCGTATAAATTTAGGGGTTTTAATTCCGAAATGATTTCATGTGAGTCAATGAAACCATTTTTGCCATCACCGTAAGTAGCTGCACTCGACGCATATAAAAATGGAATCTGATTTTTTGTGGCAAAATTCCAGAGTTGTTTAGAGAAGTTTAAATTTAATTCTTCGAAAATATCCCATTTGTGGTATGTTGTATCCGTTCTTGCTCCTAGGTGGATAATTCCACGAATAGAATTTTTCTGGTTTTGAATAAATTCAAAAATATTATTTCTGGATATTTGATGTTGGAATTTTTTTTCTTCCCAATTTAATTTTTTATCAATTCTTGAAAAATCATCACAAAGAATTAAATCAGAATAACCATTCTCATTTAAAAACCCTGCCATACAACTACCAATAAATCCGGCTGCCCCTGTTACAAGTATCATGAAATAATAAAAGATGAAAAAATGCCGGATTCCAAATTTAGGAATCCGGCATAGAAGTATTTTAAAAATAAATTATTTAACCAAAGTAATATCGCCTTTGAATTCTTTGACCCGTCCATCAATAAATTCGACTTCGGCAAAGTAAACAAAAACAGCAGGGTTCATTATTTTACCCCGGAATCTACCATCCCATCCAATAGAAGGATCATTCACATTGAAGTTTTCATTCTCAAAGACCATTTCTCCCCATCGGTCAAATATTCTAAAGGCTCTGATTCGAGTTACATTAGAACTACCATAAACCGTTACAAAGTCATTGAATCCATCATTATTCGGAGAGAATGCATTTGGAATATAAACATCCAAATCTACATTTATACGAATAAGCAAATCTTCTGCCGTGAAGCATCCATTAACAGTATCCGTTGCTGTAGCGGTGTACAATGTCGTTTCTGTTGGAGATGCGATATTGATTTCGCAAGTATCACAACTCAAGGAATCCAAAGGACTCCAAGTAACGATGGTATTTCCTTGGTTCGGGAATGCCGACAAGGTTACGGATTCTCCATAATCAATCAAGGTATCCTGAGGGAAGGCATTCAAAATCAATTCTTCTGGTTGATCCACAAAGATTTGTGTAGAATCCACACATCCTAAAGAATCCCTGATATAGATGTAATGGAAACCGCTTTCGACTCCCAGTACAAATGTATCTTGTGTAAACAACTGTCCATTACTCGAATACTGATAAGGAGGGAATCCGCCGTTAGCTCCGGTAATATGGATTTCTCCATTTTCTTCACCAAAGCACCGAACATCCTCAGAAATCAAATCCAAAGACAATTGAGTAGGCTCTCCGATAGATACAAATGTCTCTTGAGTACATCCATTGCTATCTAAAACAGTAACATTATAACTGCCAGCACAAAGACCCGTCGCCTCCATAGTCGTTTGATTGCCTGCTGAAGCATCCCATTGATAAGTATAAGGACTACCTCCGCCTCCGGAAGCAAATACTTCTGCTGTACCATCACATTCTTGATAGCAGTTGGCATCTGTACCAATAATAGTATCGATAACTAATGTATTGACTTCTCCAACCGTGATGGTCAGAGAATCTTGACAATTATTAGCATCAGTGATGGTTACTGTATGGGTGCCAGAACAAAGATTGATTGGGTTATCAGTCGTCTCAGCATTTGACCAATTATAATTATATGGTGGAGTCCCTCCATTGACATTCACAAGAGCAGAACCATCGCAAGCGGAACAATTCGCTGGGATTGGAGTACCTAACAAGTTAATGGTAATGGCAGCGGGTTGAGTAACAGGTATATTGACTGATGCAGTACAACCCAAACCATCCGTTACGGTGACTAAGTAAATATCTGCGGGTAAACTAGAAACGGTTGGCATATTTCCTCCTAACGAAGGATCACTCCAATCATAGGTGTAAGAACCGTCTCCACCACTTACAGAAATCGTAATGCTTCCATCAGAACCACCATCACAAGAAACATTATTCACTTGTGTAATGGAAATGTTGACTGGACCGAATTCTGTAATGGTAATATCACCATTATCCACGCATCCATTGATATCGGTAATCGTTACGGAATACGTGCCGCCTGATGAGACAATAGGAGTAGGTGTATTGCCAAAGGTAGGATCACTCCACTGGTAAGTCAAATCTCCTTGGCTTGTAGAATTCGTACCTGCATCCAAGGTTACAAAAGGATTATTACAATCCAATATAGTACCTGATGCATCCAATACTAGGGTAGGAGGAGTGTCATTTAAATTAACTGTCCAAGAATCTATAGTTTCACATCCAGAATCATCAACAACGGTAACAGTATATGTACCGGCAACAGTTACATCAAGTGTTGTGCCAACCGAAGAGCCTCCTGTCCAAGTATAAGTAAACGAAGGTGTACCCCCAGTTACATTAGCTGTCAAAGTTACCATGTCGATAACACAGGTTAGTTCTGGCTCAGAAGCAGTTATTTCTACACTAGGTACCTGTGGATTTTGAGTAACAACAAAGAATTCACTATGAGTACAACCATTATCATCATCTGTTACGACAACAGTATATGTACCGGCTGTTGTTACATTTTCAATCGCTGAAGTTCCTAAAGTATTAGTACCATCTGTCCATTGGTAGGATGCATTTCCTGTTGTGGTAATCGAAGCATTTGCATCCAAATTAATATTAGTAACAGAACAATTCAACTCACTTTCATTGGCATTGATGATAGCTGTAGGAGTTGTATTGTTTTGGGTAATGACAAATGTTGTTTGATCTGTACAACCATTCACTGGATCAGTAACAATAATGGTATAAGTGTCTGGTGTATTTACACTCAAGACATCAGAGATGCCAATGGTTATCCCAGCAGAATTTTGCCATTCATATTGGAATAAACCACTATTAGATGTTGATGTAATAGCACTTAATACAATATCTGTATTATTACAATCAAGAACCGTGAAAGGAGCTGTAATAACAGCTGTTGGATTATTGGTGTCTTCATTGATTACGATGAAGTCACTTGAAGTACAGTCATTATCATTATCAGTCACTATAACAGTATAGGTACCAGCAGCAGCGATATCAATATCTGCTGCATTACCAATAATAGTAGTGCCATTCGACCATTCATAGCTAACATTACCTGTAGTAGAGGCATTTAGATTAATGCTGGTTACAACACAAGTAAGTAAAGTTGTAGGAGCTTGAATATCTGCGATAGGTGATATGGTATCTTGAGTAATAGTTATACTTGTAAAATTATTACAACCATTATCGAGATCTACCACAGAAACAGTGAATGTACCAGGAGTGGTAATTGTTTCTATGGCTCCATTACCAAGTATATTCGTACCATCCGTCCATTGATAAGACACATTACCATCTGTTGAAACAGTTAAACTAGCATCCAAGTCTATACTGGTTAAACTACAAGTCAATTCTGTACTTGGAGGAGGATTAATTACAGCAGTTGGATTTGTATCATTCAAGAAGATGTCATAAGTAGATATAACCTCACATCCTACTTGATCAGTAACAGAAACAGTATAAACGCCAGGGTTGGTGACTGTTAATGTAGTTGAAGTACTACCTCCTACCCATTCATAATCCAACGTTCCTGTTCCACCTGATCCATTAGCCGTTAGTACAATAGATTGAATAACACAAGTTAGAGTATCATCTGTAGCCGTAATACTTAATGTAGGAATATCAGGAGATTGATCCAATGTAATACTGGTAGTAGAAGTACATCCATTATCACCATCAGTAATTAATACTGTATATATTCCCGGGTTGGTCACATTTACTATACTACTGTTACCTATACTAATGTTTGTTGGATCAAACCATTCATAACTAGCAGTTCCTTGTGTAATCGAAGTGGTCGCATCAAGGTTGATAGAAGTTATAGAACAAGTAAATTGAGTGCCGGGATCTGCAATAATATTAGCCGTTGGAGCCAATAAATCCTCAGTGATGGTTATTCCAGCAGTATTGGTACATCCGTTGTCATCATCAGTTATGGTAACGGTGTAAGTACCGATGGCATTGACAACGAGAGTCGGATTGGTATTACCACTGCCCCAATCATAGGTGATGTTGCCCTGTCCTGCGGAAGCTGAAGCATCAAGGGTGATAGCCGTTGTATCACAGTTGAGTTCAAGTCCGGGAAGTGGATTGATGGCTGCCACTGGTGTTGCCAAATCTTCAGTTATTGAGACCTCAGCAGTATTGGTACACCCGTTGTCATCGTCGGTGATGGTAACGGTATAAGTACCGATGGCATTGACGACGAGAGTCGGATTTGTATTTCCACCGCCCCAGTCATATGTAATGTTACCCTGTCCAGTTGAAGCCGAAGCGTCGAGTGTTA
>JAHDDR010000010.1 GCA_020629255.1 Saprospiraceae bacterium
GCAACAAACAACGTAACGGTTAAACGTTTCATGATAATAGATATTGATTTTTATAAATAAAAAAAATTAAAATTATTTCCGCATTAAAAATATTTCCTCACTACCATCTATTTTGATTTTTTTGAAAATCTTATACATACCTGTGGATAATTTTTTCAAATATTGTTCCTTCGAAAGAGCAAATCCTTCTTCGGCTCTGAAAATCTTATCTGATGTATAGAGAGGCTGAGGAATTTCAACCATGCTTTTATCGTCGGGCTGCATCATTAATGATTGGTCAATGACTTCGCTCATCGTTTCGGCAAGAGTTGAATTTTTACCTGTATAAACTTTCGCTACAGTACCATTTTTATGAATAATCATATGAGTGGGATAACCGGCCACCTTAAAATCGCCATGTATATCATAGGTGTCATATAGCATGGTATATTTGAAATCCTTTTTTTCTAAAAACTTTTTTACAGCTTCATAATCGTCTGTCGCTGCAGCAAGGAATTTTACATCAGACCTGTGTTGGTATTTTGCAACCAACTTGTTCAGTTCTGGAATTTCTTCCAAGCAAGGACCGCATTTCAAAAACCAAAATTTAATGACAATTATATTGCCTAATAAATTGGTAGAAGAATAGGTTTTCCCGTTTACATCTTTCTCATTAAAATAAGGAGCTTGGAGTTCTTCCAATTCTTTGGCTGTAGTGAATCGGAATTTTTTCTTTCGCTCATTGGTACTCATAGTATGGGTCCTAACCTCTTTTGGATAGGATGGTGTTGTTGTTGGGTTTTGATACGTTCTTGTGGTGGTAGTCGTTGTTGTACTGGGCAATGGTCGACTTTGAGCCACAATAACGGGTTCTTGTTTCTTAACAATAGGGCGGGCTAAATGAATGGTGATATTTTCCAACTCTCCCGAACTATTGAATTTGGGGGATAAATCATTATAATCAACTCCAGGATTTAACTTTATAAAAGAACTGAAGTCAATAACATTCCCTTCTCCATCCAATATAATAGTACTGGATGTAATGGAGAACCGTGGTCTTCCATTTTCATCCAAATCCATTTGAGATTGTACAACAAATGGAAGGATACTAAGAATTAGAACTACAATGATTTTTATATTAGCTTTCATCGAAATCATTAATTAGACGAATAGCCCTGCAAAGGTAACACTTGAAATTTTAAAGACATAACTTGTAATTATAAAAGGATCGTAAGAAAAAAAAATCAAAGTTTATAAAAAAAAAATAAAATTTATTAATTTGTTGTAAATCAAATGTTTATGTTTTTTTAGAGATATCTTACTTTGGGAAAACAAAATTAACAAACAAAGTGAAAAAAAAGATTTTAACACTCTGCGACTTACTTTTTGAACATAATTGAATTACTTTCACGAATACGAGAAAGAAATTAAGATAATTTAAAGACTAATATTAAGGGAAATGAACAGTTTGTTCAAGGTGATAATACTGCATTTGATCCTGTTGTTTTCTGCATGTTATTATACATCAGAAACACCTTCTTCTTTTTTTATTCCTACAGAAATCTCAAGGGATGGTAAAATAAAAACAGATAAAATATTGGATGGGGTGTACACGAAAATGTCAAATACACAGCTCTTGCCTATACCTACCATTAATCGGGAAATGTTACAATCCGTACGACTTCAAAAAAAACTGTTGGAAGTAAAACGAAGGGGAAAGAAAAATTTTAATATCAATGGACTAAAATTTAATAAAACAGATTTGGAGCGAACCTCTGAATCTTTGGAGCATTGGTGTAGCTCGGCATTGGTGCCACCCTCCGAATATTTTGACTTGTATCAAATATCGGGGGCGGATAAAAAAGGGAATGTGAAGTTTACGGGATATTATTCTCCGGTTTTGCAAGTAAGTCAGGAAAAAGAAGGGCAGTTTCAATATCCGATTTATGGCAAACCTCAGGGAGAAGGACCCTTTCCTACTCGAAGAGAAATTTATCAAGAAGGAGCCTTAGAGGGTAATGATTTGGAATTGGCTTATGCCAGAAGCTTATTGGATATACAGAAAATGCAGCTTCAGGGATCAGGGTATGTCCAATATAGGGATGGAAAGCTTGTTCTTTTCTCGTACGGAGGGAGTAATGGCCATCCGAGAAAAAGTATCCAAAGATATTTTTTGAATAACTATGGAGAAAAAGGGCAAGGGATAACTTTGGAAAAGCTTGAAAAATACTTCGATAAAAATCCTGAATATGCTGATGAAATTATTTTCCATAATCCATCTTATGTATTCTTTGTGAAAAATGAAAAGAGAAAAACTGTCAATGGCTCTGGTAATGTTCCTTTACAACCGACTATCTCCATAGCGACAGATAAGAGGTACATTCCTACAGGAGCTTGTTTGCTGGCAGAAAAACCCATTCCCAACAAAAAGCGTGTGGAACATCAACCATCCATTCTTTTGGCTCAGGATGTAGGGGGAGGAATAAAAGGGCCTGGACATATCGATCTTTATACAGGTATAGGCAAAGAAGGGAGGAGAAATGCAGCATTGGGGCATTATGGTCGCCTATGGCTGCTTTTAGCTAAGTAAATCCAATAGGGTAATGATGGAAAATGCAATTCCGACGATATATAGGAGGATGTGTCGGGCATCTATGTTGTTCTTGTGGTTACTTGGAAGGCTCTCTTGAAAATTCATTGATGTAGAAGTCATTTTATCCATTGTAACAGTTTATATAGTTCGTTGAATTATAACTGCATGATACGGGGTCTTCTAAAATGAAAAATATAAGGAAACTGCTAAAGTGTGACAGGGATGTATTTTGGCATCAGAAAATATAAATATGGAATAATGCCTATTTATTTAAATTGAAAGTGACATTTGTAGGTTTCTTTAAGGTTATTTTTTGGGATTATTATCAGAAGATTTATACAATAAATGAGGATCTGCAAGATACCATTGCATCTTTTCTTTGGTATATCCGAACGAAGCATGAGGTAATAATTGTTGGAGCTGTCGGCTTATCTCTTTTAAACGGCGGTGGGGTACGGAAATGCAAATCTCTTTTCCTTCATCCAACTTGAAAAGTAATTTCCCCCGATCAATCAAGTGGATTCCGAATGGCATGTTTTCGGTGACGATAGAATAGACCCATACTATTTTACATGGCGATTGACTCAGTAGAGGAATAAGAGTAGAGGCATCATGATCTTTATTTGTTCGGAAGACGTCGGATAAGAATTTCAATCCGGTAACCGATAACAATAAAGATAGAATCACCAGTCCCGAATTTCCTCTGCCAAAATAAAAAAGAAAAATCAAGCCTATCCATATTAAAAATAAGGATACAGCAATTTTCAATATTTTTTCCCTTCTGATTTGTTGTTGGAAAAAAATTATCAATTCCAATAAAGTATCTGATTGACTCACGATACTAAATTACAGAAAAAATAAGGAAATGTGGATAAATTTAGTTGCTCAACATCACCGGCATGACCAACATTAAGACTTCTTCCCCTTCAGGCATGTCATCAGGAATAATGATACCAGCTCTTGTTGGAGTTGATAATTCCATTCTGATTTCGTCCCCTTCCAAAACACCTAGCATTTCGATCAAGAATTTGGCATTGAAACCAATGGTTAAAGGATCGCCTTCATACGTGCAAGTCATTTGTTCCGTTGCTTCGTTCGAGAAATCCAAATCCTGAGACGAAACCGTCAAGCTACCATCATTAATACTAAGGATGACTTGGTTGGTCGTCTTGTTGGCATAAATGGAAATACGCTTCAAAGAACTTTGGAAATCCTGACGGCTTACCGTCAGCATATTGGGGTTTTCTGTAGGAATTACCGCATTATAATCCGGATAACGGGCATCAATCAAACGGCAAACCATATGGGTGTCTCCAAAGGAAAAGAAAGCGTTGGCTTTATTGAATTGCATAACTACTTCCTCATTACTAGGTGGAAGAGCATTCTTAAGAAGGTTGAGGGCCTTCTTGGGTACGATGAAATTACTCATCACTTCACTTTTCACATCTTCCGAAAAAGTATATTTCACCAATTTATGGGCATCTGTAGCCACAAAAGTGATTTTATTGAAATCTACTTGGAAATAAACACCAGTCATGGCAGGTCTCAATTCGTCGGTACTTGTTGCAAACAAGGTTTTGCTAATGCCTTGGTTCAAGGATTGCGCAGCCATAGTAAGCGTATCCACAGAATCCGGTTCTGGTATTCTAGGGAAATCCCCACCGTTTTCACCAGCCAATTTATATTTACCAAAGGAGGAAGTAATTTCAATACCGAAATTATCATCATCAACACTAATCGTTACCGGTTGCTGAGGCAATTGCTTTAATGTGTCTAATAAAATTTTGGCAGGAACAGCAACAATACCATCTTTATCAGAACGAACATCTATGCTAGTCGATATGGATGTTTCCAAATCTGTAGCGGCAATATTCAACTTATTTCCCGAAACCGTAAAAAGGAAGTCTTCTAAAATAGGTAAAACGGGATTGGAACCGATGGCACCGGCAGCCAATTGCAATTTTTTCAACAGGTCGGATGATGATACGCTGAACTTCATTGTATATTAGTATGATATGGTTGAAATGATGAGAACGTATTTATTCTCATTAATAAATTAAATATTTAAAAAAGGTTTGATGGTTCACAATACCTTTTAAAATACTATCCAAATGGGAATAGCATGCAAATATAAAGCATTCCCAATTCTTAATCACATCAAATAACTAACAATTTGTGGATAAGTCTTTTTACCCCTGATTTCTGGTACTTGCCTACTTGGAATTTCTTTGCACCTTCGCCCAGGTATCCTTTAATGTTACAGCACGATTGAAGACCAATTTTTCGGGGGTGGAATCTTCATCCACACAGAAATATCCGATACGCATAAATTGTACCTGATCGCCGGCTTTCAAATCAACGACACTAGGCTCTACTAAAATTTCTGGCAGTATCTCGAGCGAATTCGGATTAATAAATTCCATGAAATCCCGATCCTTATGTTGTGTGGGCGTCGGGTCATTAAAAAGGCGATCATATAAACGGGCTTCAGCTTTGACAGCATGAGCCGCCGAAACCCAGCCTAATGTACCTTTAGGTTTCAGACCACTGGTGTCGCTTCCCGATCGACTATTTTCAAAATATTTACAATGCACTTCTTTAATTTCTCCGGTGGCCTCATCTTTTATGTAGTCTTCACACTCTATAATGTATCCACTTTTCAGACGAACAATTTTTCCCGGAGCCAAACGTCTATATTTCCGATTGGGTGCTTCCTCCATAAAATCTGATTGCTCGATAAACAACTCCTTAGAAAAAGGAATTTTTCGATAAGTTGGATTTTCTTCCTCCGGATTATTGACAATATCCATTTGTTCTACTTGCCCTTCCGGATAATTGGTAATGATGACTTTCAGCGGTTTCAAAACAGCCATAATCCGATTGGTCGTCTTATTTAAGTCTTGTCTCAAACACTCTTCGAGAAGACCAATATCTACCGTTTGTTCCCGTTTGGAAACACCGGCTTTATCACAAAAAGTCCGGATGGATTTAGGAGAATACCCTTTTCTTCTCAAACCGGAAACAGTTGGCATCCTTGGGTCATCCCAGCCGGAAACTACACCCTCTGCAACGAGCTTCAATAATCGTCTTTTACTCGTAATCATGTAGGTGACATTCATCCTTGAAAACTCAATTTGTCGAGAAGGATAAATCCCTAATTTTTCAATGAACCAATTATATAATGGACGATGGTTTTCAAACTCCAGGGAACAAAGGGAATGGGTGATGTTTTCAATAGAATCGGATTGCCCATGGGCAAAATCATACATCGGATAAATATTCCATTCATCCCCCGTTCTGTGATGGTGTGCTTTTTTAACCCGGTAAATAACAGGGTCACGCATCAATAAATTAGGATGGGACATGTCTATTTTAGCTCTCAAAACCTTAGAGCCATTCTCAAATTCTCCGGTCTTCATTCTTTTGAAAAGATCCAGGTTTTCTTCCACACTTCTCTCCCTATAAGGGCTATTGGATCCAGCTTGGGTCAGATTGCCTTTTTGTTCTGCCATTTCTTCACTGGAAGAATCATCCACGTATGCCAATCCATCTTTGATGAGTTGTATGGCATATTTATATAATGTTCCAAAATAGTCAGAAGCATAAAGTTCTTGCCCTCCCCAATCAAAACCCAACCATTTCATATCTCTAATGATGGCATTTACATATTCCGTGCTTTCTTTCTCCGGGTTGGTGTCGTCGAAACGGAGATTAGTTTTTCCGCCAAAGCGTTCTGTAATACCAAAATTGATGCAAATGGCTTTGGTATGACCAATGTGTAAAAAGCCATTGGGCTCCGGAGGGAATCTGGTAATGATGGATTGGTGCTTTCCTGTGTTCAAATCTTCATTTACGATTTGTTCTATGAAATTCATAGGGGTTTTCGTTTCTTCTTTTTCTATATGCTTCTTATCCATCACTATAAGTTAATTTGGCTGGTGAAATTTTAGAATCGCAAAAATATGGAAATAAAACTGTTTTTATCATGCAAAAGTTCCTATATGATAATTTCGGATAATTTGTACTTTTGAGGAAATGGAAATGTTTGTAGTAATGATTTCAATTCTGATGACAAAAAAACTTTTGATGCCAGGGAAAAAGATGTTGTTCTTGTTCTTTTTATTGATTTTTTTCTCTTGTGCAGGTGATGGAGTAAGCGTAGACCCAAAAGACTCAAAAACAGAAATTGGTGAATCCAAATATTTTGAAGGGGGCTTTAATGTGATGAACCAACGGGGGGAGCGGTTTTTTATGGACAAAAAAGGAAATGTTCCCAAGGAGCTTACATATCAAAGTGTATTGAAAAATATCGGGGGAGTGATGTCTTCGATGGATCATTTCCATGAAGATATATCCGTTATTATGAAAAAAGATGGAGGCTCATTGAAATGGGGATACATCGATAGAGAAGGCAAACAACTCTTTCAAAAATGGTTCGATTATGCTGGTGAGTTCAAATCTGGATTTGCTATTGTCAAATACCAAGGCAAATGGGGGGGCATCAATAACAAAGGCGAATTTGTGATTCCAAATGTATATGAAGGAGTGTCCGACATATCCGAAAAGGAAGCTTGGATTAAAGAAGAGGGCGTTTGGAAAATGGTATCCTTGCCAGAAATGGAATCCCGGATAAATATACCAGTTCGCATTTTTGGAGAATCGAAAGAAGGGATTCGTTGGATTGAAAAAATGAACGATGATCCAGATAATATAGAACGAGCCTATATCAATAGTAAGGGAGAAGTGTTAACAGAATGGTTCAGCAATGCCACAGATTTTTCAGAAGGCTTGGCTGCTATCGAGAAAAATGGAAGTTGGGGATATATTAACTTGAAGGGAGAAATGGCAATTGAACCATCACTAGGGTATTCGTCTCAATTTTCAGAAGGCTTGGCTGCTTTTACATCCAATGACGGAGATCGGTCTGGTAAATGGGGATACATCAATCAAAAAGGAGAAGTCAAAATTCCACAACAATTTTACTTTGCAGATGCTTTCAGGAATGGAATGGCCGAAGTGAGGAATGAAAAGGGAGAAAGAGGGTTCATCAATAAACAAGGACAACTTGTGGTAGATTATAAATTCGAATCAGTTAATAATTTTTCAGAAGACTTTGCCGCTGTTCAGCTCGAAAAGAAGTGGGGCTTCATAGATACTTCCGGCACATTGGTCATTCGGGCAGTTTATGATAAAATAGCACCTTTCCATGATGAACCGCTGAATGGTGGATTTTCCGGAGGGGTAGCAAAAGTGGAAATTGATGGCCATGAATTCTTCATCGACCCCAAAGGAAGATGTTTATTGGGTTGTTTGGAGTAAATAAGAATACTAAATGGTGTCAACTTATCGTTAAATATAAGGTTTGGGGTGAAATAACTTTCAATTTGTTTGGAATCGACATTTACATTTGTTTATTTTGATATGTCGGTGTCTTTTGGAATGAAATTTTACTACCTCCTTTTTCTACAATTTCACTATTAACGACCCGCTTTCAAGACGTTTAACATTTAAGAAATGTATTTTCATGATAAAAAACGATTTATTATTTTTATCTTTACAAAATACGTCAAACAAAGAAATCATTGATAACGAGCTAAGAATTTAGAAGCGTATGAGATTGACAAAATTACTATTTATCTGCTTCTTGGCTTTAAGTACTAGTCTTACAGCACAAGATATCCACTTTTCACAGTTTTACATGGCTCCCATGAACCTTAACCCGGCCATGACAGGAGTAATGAACTGTAACATCCGTATTTCGGCAAATTATAGGAATCAATGGGCAAGTGTCCTGAGATCCAAAGCATATAATACATATGACATTGCCTACGACCAACGTATACCTGTTGGAAGGTATGACTATGTAGGTGTAGGTGCAACGTTTTGGGGTGACCAAGCAGGTTCCCTGAACTTTGGTCAGTACCAAGGTAAATTATCTGCATCATTCAGTAAAAGAATGGCGGGTTATAGAGACCGTGCCCACTATATGGTATTCGGTATGGAAGCAGCCTTCGGACAAAGACGTCTGGATATAACCCGTGCCCAATGGGGAGAAGAACACGATGGAGAAGGTGGCTGGGGTGGTCCTACAGGAGGTGGAGAAGTTGGCTTAGATAGAAACAGCTTCCTTTATCCGGACATTTCTGCAGGTATCCTTTGGTTTTCCGTATTCAACGAAGATGCCAATATATTCTTAGGAGGTGCTTATCACCACTTGAATAAAGCGAATATCACGTTTTATGACGGAACGACTGAAAACTTATATAGTAAATTTACAATCCATGCTGGTGGTGAATTTATGTTGACAAGCCGTTTAGGTTTGGTTCCCGGTTTCTTGCTTCGTTTGCAAGGACCATCTATGGAAATCATTCCAGGTACAACCGTGAAATTCATCTTGGGTAATGCAAGATACACCGATCAGTCCTTCCAAATTGGTCTTTGGACTCGTCTTTCCAATAAAGAAAGTGGCATCTTGAACGATGCATTGATATTAAGTACTCGTTTCGATTACGAAAACTTCACCTTTGGGTTCAGTTACGATTTGAATACATCATCATTACGTCCGGCGAGTAATTCGAATGGAGCATTCGAATTTGCAGTACAATACAAGATTTGTGGTCCTGAAAGAAGGAATGTGTACTGTCCTAATTTCTAATAATAGAAATAATATTCATATATTTGAGCGGCTGATACGAATAGGTGTCAGCCGCTTTTATTTTTTTAATGATTAGAGAGGAAGAACCAACACTTCATCGTATGATTCCCTACACGGATTTAAGAAGAAAATGGAGAACCTTACCCGCCAAAAGCGGAGATAGGGAAGCATATATTACGCATTATTTGCAGAGTAAGGGGACAGAATCTTCCAGGTATTTCATCAAACAAGCTTTCGAATACTTGGGAGAGATGGGAGTAGAACCCAAAGAAATCAGGAAAATAAGACAAATTGCTTGGGATGTTCCTTTTGCCCCACCGGTAAGACCCTTGTTTAATTTTATTGATCTCTTCTGTGGTATTGGAGGATTCCGAATGGCATTCCAGACATTGGGCGGACGTTGTGTTTTTTCTTCAGACATCGATCTTTATGCCAAGAAGACCTACGAATTCAATTTTGGCGAAGTCCCTTTTGGTGATATATGCGATGTAGATGAAAAAAATGTTCCCAATCATGATATTCTTTTAGCTGGTTTTCCTTGCCAAGCTTTTTCTATTGCAGGTCGAAGAGCCGGTTTTGAGGATGTACGAGGCATTTTGTTTTTTGAAGTAGCCAGAATCATCAAAGAAAAGAAACCTAAAGCCGTTGTCCTTGAAAATGTAAAAGGACTCTTAAGCCATAATAAAGGAAAAACGATAGAAACCATTCTCAAAACCTTGAGGAACGAATTGGATTATTTCGTTCCCGAACCTCAGGTATTGAATGCCCGAAATTTTGGATTGGCCCAAAATAGGGAAAGGGTTTTTATTGTCGGATTCCATAAAAGTACAGGGGTGAATGAGTTCGAATATCCAAACCCGTGGAAAGAAGAGGTTGTATTCAGCGATATTCGAGAAGAAATGGAAGTGTCCACTAAATATTATCTATCTACATCATACTTACAAAGTTTGAGGGAACACAAGGCTCGTCATGTAGACAAAGGTAACGGTTTCGGGTTCCAAATTATTCCTAATGATGGAGTAGCCAATGCTGTTGTTGTTGGAGGAATGGGAAGAGAACGAAATTTGATTGTCGATACCCGTTTAACAGATTTTACACCCAAAACCAATATTAAAGGAGAAGTGAATAGGGAAGGGATTCGCAAAATGACCCCTCGGGAATGGGCTCGGCTTCAAGGATTTCCAGATAAATTCCAAATAGCGGTTTCTGATGCACAAGCGTATAAACAACTGGGGAATTCTGTAGCAGTAAATGCAGTGAAAGCAGTAGGTAAGTCAGTTGTGGATCGCTTAGGACTTTAAGAGGAATACAGAATAATATAAAAGAGAAAACAATGAGCACATCTTTTCATGATCTCACCCTAAACCAGAAAATCCAAGAAACAGAAGATACGGTATCTTTAGTCTTTGAGATGCCCGATCACCTTAAAGAAGAATTCGAATACCTTCCGGGGCAATATCTTACTCTTAAATTTTTGATTGATGGCGAAGAATCGAGGAGAGCATACTCTATGTCCAGCAGCCCTTTGGAAAATCACATTAAAGTATCTATAAAACGAGTATCCAACGGAAAAGTATCCAACTTTATACACGACAAAATACATGAAGGAGATACAATTTCTGTGATGCCCCCCCAAGGAAGGTTTTCACCAAAAATAAATCCGGAAAATAGAAAAACCTACTACCTTTTTGGTGCCGGAAGTGGAATCACCCCCTTAATGTCCATTGCAAAGACGCTATTGGAAGAAGAACCTCAGAGTTCTGTTTTCTTGTTATATGGTAGTCGAAATGAAAAACAAATTATATTCAAGGAAGAATTGGATGGTTTAACCCAAAAATATAAAGGTCAATTCAAGGTGATGCATACCTTGAGCCAACCGACCCAAATCAAATCAGGAGGCATTTCTGGGATGTTTGGAAAAAAAAGAATCTTATGGTTGGGGGAAAAAGGGAGAATAGATAGAAGACTAACCGCAGAATTCTTAGAAAAAAATATCCCCCCATATCCCAATACAGAATATTTTATTTGTGGCCCTGGAAATATGATCCAAACCATAGAGGATGTTTTAGTGGCAAGAGGCGTGCAGAAAAAACAAATTCATTTCGAGCATTTTAATGCTGACTTGCCCGGCGATGCTAAAAAAAGGACATCTGTTCCTTCATCCAATGGAGGAGCAAAAGTTAAATTGACTTTAGAAGGTAGAAATCTCGAATTTGAGGTTCCTAAAGGAAAAACCATTATGGATGTCTTATTGGAGATGAAAGAAGAGCCTCCATATTCTTGCCTTACCGGTTCTTGCTCTACATGCATGGCGAAATTAGTATCCGGGAAAGTGGAAATGGATGTTTGTTATGCCTTAGATGAGGATGAAATCCAAGATGGATTTATTTTAACTTGCCAAGCACGCCCCACGACATCAGAAGTAGAAATTAACTTTGATGTGTAGGAAATAGATTGTTTTTTCTAGTAGGAATCGGAAATAAAAAAGGCTTGTTGCGAAAGCAACAAGCCTTTTTTATTGAAGAACAATTCAGGATTAATTCGCCTTCATTATCCGTTCTGTATGAATAGACCCTTCAATATTCAATCTGATGAAATATACACCTGACGGAAGTTCACTCATGTTAATTTTAACCCGTTCTTCCAAAGAATTCGAATAGAAGGATTGGTGCAGAGTTTGCCCTACCATATTTACCAGAGTCAATTCAAAATTAACAGACTTGTTGAACATAACATCCAAATAGGCGATATCTCTAGTCGGATTCGGTGAAAGCGTTAAGCTATTGATAGAAGAAATATTTTCTACTCCAACAGGTGGAGGTGGACCTACATTTACTGTTGTAGATCCTACTTCTTCACATCCATTGGCATCCGTTACTGTAACGGTATAGGTTCCGGGGGCTAAATTAATAATAGCACTACCCGTTTCCCCATTGCTCCATTCGAATGAAATGGGGACAGATCCAGCAGAAGTGGTGGCAGCAGCCGTACCATCTTCCATACCTTCTTCCGTTTCATCTGTAGAGGAAAGAGAAAGACCCAAGCTCGATGGACAAATCGCATTGATGGAAATGGTTAATATTTCGGCACAGCCATTAGCGTCGGTGATGGTAACCGTATAAACATCGGCAGATAATCCAGACTCGACAGCTGTCATTCCTCCAGAAGACCATTCATAAGAATAAGGTGCAGCACCTGTGGAGGGGAAGACCGTAATTTCACCATCTGCAGCTCCTTCAACAGATTCGTTGGAGGTTTCATAGGTGGCTCCTAAATTAACAGGGCAGATAGAAGTAACCACAATAGTACTGACTTCCACACAACCCGTAGCATCTGTAACGGTAACCGTATATACGTCGGCATTTAATCCGGAAATCATACTGGTAGTAGAATTGGATGCCAAGTCTTCCGCCCCATTACTCCATTGGTAATCGTAAGGAGCGTTGGGCGAGTCGGCGGTAACGGTTGCGGAACCGTCGCCTGTAACTGTGTTTTGCGTTTCAGGAACATAATTGGTATCTCCAATGATACTGGCAACACATGTGGCATCAACAATAATAACAGCGATATCTTCACAGCCAATGGCATCCATAACTGTAACGGTGTAGGTTCCGGCATTCAAATCGGTAATCGTACTTGTTGTGGCTCCATTACTCCAAGTATAAATATATGGAGAATTTCCAGTAGTAGGGGTTACGGAAGCTTCCCCGTCGGCGGTGTTGTTTTCTTGGGATTCATTGACTGAATCAGTCATTAGATTGAATCCTTGTGCACAAGCATCCATAATGGAAACATCATCAATACCAGCTCCTTCAAAGTCAGAAACGGAACCATCGGAATCAAAGACAAATCTCAATAGGACGCCATTAATCCCGGCTGCTCCGTCTAAAGCGTGAGACGCAGTCATCCAACCTCCTGAATTACCATCAAAAGTTTCATCTCCGGCATTATTATACCAATTTGGATCGGCACCAGTACCTAATTTTGTCCAAGTAGAACCGGCATCCAAAGATATTTCTACCCATAGGCCATCCCATCCGCCTTCAGAATCTGTGATATATGCAAATTCCAAAATAGGATCAATACCTAAGGAAGAGAAATCCAAGCAAGAGGATGTCAAGTATGTTAATGTATTGTCTTCGTAAAAACCCGATAGATTCGTTACAAAAGCATTGGTTCCGCTATTTGCTGAATTAATGGATACTCCAGTTGGAGCGCCTAACTCCCAAACGGTTGTTGCCGAGGCAGAGGCATTTCCAACCATGAAAATGCCAGTTCCTGATTCAAAGTCTTCGATATAAGGTAGAGACGTTACTGAAGGAAGATTTTCTATCACAATAGTTGTGGTATCATTAGAATTGTCTGAATCAATAGGTAATTCTGTCCAAGCTTGGATGGTGTAAAAACCAGGAGCAGAAAAATCATAAGGAGTAGCGAAAGTATAGGTTTCGCTTTGTCCAGAAATTAGGTTGGAACTAAAAAATCCATCCGGCGAAACGGGCTGTACCACTCCGTTGACTGAGTAAGAAGTGAAAAATCCTCCTTGTGATTGGAAACCTAGATTACTAACTTCTATTGTGATTTGCTCTGTACCCATTCCACAAGCAGAAGTGGGAGCAATAATTGCTGTTACAGCTAGGTCATTTTCTGGTCGTTCTTTCATGCAAATGTCATCCAAAAGGATGTCATTTTCATAATCATTATTGGCAGTGGAAGTAAAAGTAAATCTGAATTGAATGAGGTTGCCAATAATGCTGGCTAATTGATTTACATCTGCTATATATTCTGTCCAATCCGGAAAATCTCCTTGTATGGTTTCTACAAGAATCCAATTCGATCCATCCCAAAGTTCTACAGTTAATGTATTGTTATCTCCGGGAGTATCTTCATTATTGGAATAAACCCAATAAGAGAGGAATGGGGCATTGAGGGAAGAAATATCATAAAAAGGAGTATATAGTTCAATACTTTCACCTCCATTTACATCACTTCCATCAGCAAAAATATATTCTGTTCCACCGCCAGGAGTATGATCGCCTGCATTAAGAGCACCCCAGTCAGCTGTTCCGACCTCCCAGTCCGCTGGTCCTTGCGTTGTCCAACACAGAGGGATGTCTGGTCCGGGAAAAGTTTCACAAGAAGGATAAGAAGTTACGGCTACACAAGCAGTACTCAAAGTTAAGGGTCCAACCCAAATGGATACATCTGTATCATCCATACCACAATCTGCACGGACATACACATCATAAGTAGTACTAGGTGATAAACTGGTAATGGTATAAGGATTCGAATTCACATTGTCAAAAGTAGGTGTTCCGGTAGGAGGTGTTCCGGTAGGTACAACTTCGATGTCCCAAGAACCTCCTGGCCCTGGATCGTTCCACGTAACGGTTGCGTCGGTGGCAGTTGTTCCTACCAAGGCTAGGGAAGAAAGATCCGGACAACTTGGTGGGATACGTACAATAAAGTCATCCACAAAAATATCATTGTCTTCAGGATCATCAAAGGTTCCTTCTGTTCCCCAAAAAGCAAATTGGACGGTATTTCCAGTATAAGGAGCTAAGGAGTGTATAATAACTTCTCCTGTATTACTGATATTGTCAGCACTAGTCCATATTTGTAATGGAGCCCAAGTAGCACCAAAATCGGTACTAATGAGGAAATGTACTTCATCATCAGAACCTAAATTCGATGCTGCGGTATTAGCAAAATCAGTCAAAGCAAAATCAAATTCTACTTGATAAGGTCCTCCACTGGAAAGATCGATGAGAGGAGAAATCAACCAGTCATTTTTGCCTAAAGCCCAGATATTCATTTTTGCCGAATTATCTCCAGGAACATTCGCGAAGTCATCCGATGTCCAAGCAGAAGCACCTAAATTGATAGGACCAGTTGTTGGATCACCATCATCTGCTTCTTCCCAACAATTGGGGGGGATAGCAAAATCCATATCTGTAAAATCTTCAATATAGAGAGGGGTGAAAACAGCACAAGGAGTCGTGATACTTACAGATTGCCAAAGCGAAATATCTGTAGTATTGTCCATGCCACAATCGGCTCTTACATATATGGTGTAGCCTGTGATGGCTGAAAGCCCTGTGATGGAGAAAGGGTTGTTGGTGACATCATCATAAGTAGGGATTCCTGTAGGAGAGGAACCGGCAGGCACGACTTCGATATCCCATGTGGTTTCAGAGCCATTGGCTGTCCAAGAAATATCGGCAGATGTAGCAGAAATGTTGGTTGCCATAACATTAGAAACAGAAGAACATGCTGGTGGAGGGATGACATTTAAGGTATAATCTTCAAAGGAAGCCCAAGCACCCGTATAACATGGGTCGGATGGAGATGTATTTCCTAATCCTCCATCAGATCCGCCAATTCTAATTCTATGTTGTCCCAAGGGGGCAGAAATAGGAACATTAATGGAACCCATTAGTGTTGTAGGATTATCGTTGGTAGATTCTCCAAGGTAGTATTCTTCTCCTGGATCAGTAAAATCCAGATTGTTGTTCCAATCCACCCATGCCCAAACAAAGTAGGTGAAGCCGGTACTTAATTCAACAGAAATATTAAATGGCTCTCCTTGAGGAGCATCGGTAACCAAAGAAGAGTAATCGCCATAAAAACCTGGTTCAGGTCCTGTTGGGTTGTTGATAGTGCCCATTGTTACGTTTGTGATTCCATCTCCGTCTTGATTGGTTGGAGCTGGAGTACAATAGCTAGTGAAAAAGGAAATGGGGCCAGACCATCCAGAAGTGCCATCGGCTCCACAATCTATTTGAACATAGGCATCATAGTCGGTTGAGGGAGTAAGCCCAGATATTGAAATGGGATTCGTTCCAGATACCATTGTTCCAGTACCTAATGTAAACCCACTGGAGCCATATTCTAGTGTATATGTTCCCAAAGGAGTGTTGTTATCTGAAAATCCTATTTCTGCATCGGTAGTGGTTAAACTATTTATGACTAGGTTGTCGGCATTGATACATGCAGGGCAGACTACTGTACCTGACCAAGAATTACCGTTGGTAGGAGGGTTTGCACCATCATCACCACCACAACCCACACAAGCGACTGAACCATCAGAAAATAACGAATTGCCACTTGCATCTTGGATTTCCCAATATTGCTCGGTTGGATAAGGAGTACCACCTTCGGAGTATGTAATGGTTAGAACATCTCCAGGTAATACAGAGATGGGAACGACCCATTCATCACCGGCAGGGTCGCCATCGCCAAAATCAAAAACATAGTCTGTGCTATTACCATTTATATCTACAGTAATAAAAGAACCGTTCCATCCGTCACCCCAAGAATCTTGCATGGTGAGGATGTAATTACATTGGGCATTTATGCTTGATGCAAAAAATAAAAAGAAAAAAGCTAGAGGTAAAATATTTTTCATATCCTTTCAGATTTGATAGGTTACATTGGAGTTGACTATAGAGCATTTTCTCCAATCTACATGATAATAGGAATTGTTCAATTCTGAGGCTCAACCAAAGATAATTATTCCAATGATAAATCATGAGGATATAGTTATAATTTGTAGAATATGTCCATTTTGTATCATGAAATGGAATGTAATTGCAATGGGGCTCAACCATTTTTGATTCTCTGTGTTAAGGTAGCGTCAACGATTGTCAAATCATTATAATGATGAAGCAGGTAATGTTGAAAGTTGACTAAAAATTGGGTTTTGGCAGTATATTCAATTAAAGATTTAGAAAATATTTCAGGAATTAAGGCTCATACGATCCGTATGTGGGAACAACGGTATTCCTTGCTGGAACCTAAACGGACCGATACGAATATCCGATACTATCTGGACGACGATTTACGGCACCTCCTCAATGTGGTCTTTTTAAAAAACAACGGTATGAAAATATCGCATATTGCTTCTTTAGGAGCCGATGGGATCACAAAAAAAGT
Source organism: Saprospiraceae bacterium (assembly GCA_020629255.1). Lineage (GTDB taxonomy): Bacteria > Bacteroidota > Bacteroidia > Chitinophagales > Saprospiraceae > JAHDCE01. Next base: position 17,163 of record JAHDDR010000010.1, read on the forward strand.
GAAGGAACTTTCTATAGATGAATTAGCACAAGAAACTCGAATCGAAGGTCTGACTATTGCTATGATGGAAATGGACGAATTTAAATTTGATCAAATTATATCATTGAATATTCGAGAACATGGATTTGAGCAGACTATGCTGCAGATTATCCATCCATTTCTGGACAAATTGGGGGCTTTATGGCTGACGGGCTCTATACATCCTGTACAAGAAAGTTTTATCAGTAATTTGATTCGCCAAAAATTAGTGGTAGCGATAGATTCGTTGTCGGTGGTGTCTGGTACAAGCAGCAAAAAGTTTATGCTTTATCTGCCAGAAGGCGAAATGCAAGAATTGAGCGTGTTATTTATGCATTACTTACTTAAAGCTAGGAATTTTAGAGTGGTGTACCTCGGGCAAGAAATCAGTATAGAAGATGTAACGATGGCTTATGAAATACATCGCCCAGATTATGTTTTCACCATTTTAACAGAGTCACCTAAAAAGGATACCGTAGAAGGATATGTTTATAAGGTCACACAGCTTATGCGAGATACCCATTTTCTGTTTACCGGATATCAAATTGTCTCTAATATTATTGAAATGCCCTCAAATGGAGAAATAGTTACAGGATTGAACGATACATTGAAATTCATCTCTTCTCTCTAAGAATCCACTACAGTATATTGTTTTTTCAATAATTAATGAAAATTAAACAAAATAATATTTTGTTTAATTTATTGATTATTAACATTTTATGTTTGTATTTATGATTTCATACTTTTTATTTTGTGTTATTTTGTTTAACTTTTTTTGATTTTTGTTTAACTCTTGTTTATATTTGAGATAACAAAAAAGTAGTTGTTATGTCTGCAAGAGAGTTCAATAGTCAGTTCAATAGTATGTCTTCCATTCTATATTCTTTCGCTTATAATTTGACGAAGAATATAGAAGATGCTAAAGATTTGTATCAAGAAACGGCATTTAGGGCGATTTCAAATCGAGATAAGTTCAGACCGGGTACAAACTTGAAGGCTTGGTTGTTCACTATTATGAAGAATATCTTCATCAACAACTACCGAAAGAAAACGAAGGCAAGTACCATTATGGATTCTACGGATAATCTGTATTATATTAATTCGGGGAAGAATACCATCCATAATGGAGGAGAGTCCAATATTATGATGAAAGAACTATGGGCTATGATCTCGAATTTGGAAGATGGTATCAGAATTCCTTTTGTTATGCATTATGAGGGGTTCAAATATCAGGAAATTGCTGAACATCTTAAATTACCATTGGGAACGGTGAAGAGTAGGATTTTCTTTGCCCGTAGAGAACTCAAAGATGTTATCCATAAAAAATATCAAGGATTAGAAAGAGAGTAAGATAAAGGAAAGGGAAAATCAGTAAAAGGTTTTCCTTTTTCTATCTAATGGAATTTAGGGTATAAGCTGCGATGGCTTGATCGTACCTGGAACCAAAAGGGGTATAATAAACTAAAATGGTATAATCATTATCGGTTTCGTGATGGTTTCCTTCTGTTTCGGAAAAATCGATCTTTTCTGTACCCTTGGGCACATAAGCATACATATAGTTATAATATCCGTTTTTCAAGAAAACCGATGTTTCATAACTTTGGGTTTCCTCATTGTAGACCATTCTGTATTGATCCATGAGTTGCCAGTCGGTTAATTTACCATACACATAAAGTTGCCCCTTTTCATAAGGTTCATCTCTATACATACTGAATGTAGTTAAGGCATAATCTCCTCGTATCCGACTATCATCCTCATCCATATTCTGGATGAAATAATTGCCATTGATATCTTTATTGAAAAGATAGGGGAGGGTAGAACGTTCTTGTTCTACTTTTAGAATTACATCCGTACCATCCCTGTTCTGATAAATATCTTGCACCTTATCGGTTCCGAACCGGAAACTCCTCAAATCCAAATGCCTGAATTCTTTCATGCCGGGAAAAACAATTTTCCCTTGATAATCGTACTCCAATTTTTCCCCTTTTACAAACATGGGTTTGATATCGGAAATCATACCCGACCAATTGCCATTCTGAAGAATGGAAACAGAAACTTCCTGTTTGGGATTCTGGATAGGAAAACCTTCATGATCAATAAAGAAATCCAACTCTTGGTGAGTGTCCATTTTTCCGATTTCATAAGCACGGGTAATCTGTGCATTAATTCTGATTTTCGAATCCACGACAGTAAATCTTCTTGTAATGACCAAGTCGTCCACACCTTGATCAGTATAAATCTTTAAAATATAATTACCTGAAAGGGTCCATCGCATTTGTTCATTGGGAAGCATGAGTTCATAATGGGTGAAGGGTTGTAAAGTATTGGAAGAATATTCATAATTGTCTATTTCTTCTTCGCTGAACCCCTCGATATAATCCAGTTCGGATAAATCTTCTGTCGGTTTCCAATTTTTATCACAATGGACAATGGTATAATAAAAATCTTTGACATCAGCATCCAAGTCGTCAAAACTCAATAACAATCTTCCATCTGTAATATCAATGATGGGCATCGTCAAATCTGCACCCATGATATTAAATTTAACCGAAGCAATGTAATCCTTATAAATGGCATCCTCATACTGGATAAAAGAAGAGGAAACATATTCTGATTCTTCATTGCTTTTTTCTTGGGCAAAGGAAGGAAGGAAAAAGGATGTCAGCATTAAAATCAAAAATACCTGTCGCATGAAAGAGTTTTTGTCCTACAAAGAAAACGAATCTTTGGATGAGAAAGTGTTGTGGAAATCTTATTTTTAGTTGGATGAAACACAAAGCCCCGAAGGAACTTCCTCCGGGGCTTTGTCAGAATGGTCAATGGATTACCATTGCATCAACCATTTCGCTTTTTCAATAAATCGTTCTACAGGAAGAAAATCCTTTTCTAGAACCGGTGAAAAAGGAACCGGAGTATCCAAACTCGCCACCCGTACAACCGGACCATCCAAATGCTCGAAGAGATGTTCGGAAATATGGGCGGAAATTTCTCCTCCAATTCCTCCAAACATACAATCTTCATGTAGAATAATGACTTTGTTCGTCTTTTTTACCGTTTTGTGGATGGCATCATAATCCAAAGGTTGGAGAGAACGGAGATCCAGAACCTCCATATCTATACCAGTTTGTTCGGCAGCAGCCAAGGCCCAATGTACGCCGGTACCATAAGTAATGACAGAAAGATCGTTCCCTTCACGAACCGTTTTCGCCTTTCCGATTTCGATGGTATAGTAGCCATCTGGAACTTCTTCGGTCACACTTCGATACAATCCTTTATGTTCGAAAAACATCACTGGGTTAGGGTCTTCGAAAGAAGCGAGTAAAAGACCTTTGGCGTCGTAAGGATTACTCGGATAGATGACTTTTAATCCGGGCGTATGGGTAAACCACGCTTCGTTGGTTTGTGAGTGGAACGGACCTGCCGCCATCCCTCCGCCACAAGGCATTCGGACAACCACATCGGCATTCTGCCCCCAACGATAATGGATTTTTGCTAGATTATTGATGATTTGGTTGAAGCCACAAGTAACGAAATCAGCGAACTGCATTTCTACCATCGCTTTCCATTTATTGATACTCAATCCCAATCCAATTCCGACAATAGCACTTTCACAAAGAGGCGTATTTCTTACTCTTCCACTTCCAAATTCCTCCATGAAACCATCCGTCACTTTGAAGACTCCACCATAATCGGCGATATCCTGCCCCATTAAAACCAAATTATCATGCTTTCGCATGGCTAATTTCAAACCATCCGAAATAGCATCGATGAATCTTTTTTCTGATTTAGAGCCTTCGGCAATACTGGGTATAAAATGATGGGGAGCAAAGACATCCGCTATCTCTTTATTGGTATCTGATTCCAAAGAAGGTTGTTCATCAGCGATTTTCAATCCTCTTTCAATTTCCCCTTTGATGTCTGCTTTATATTGTTCTATTTTTTCTCCGGTCAATATACCTTCTTTGACAAGGAAAGCTTCAAAATTGAGGACCGGATCTTTGGGACCCCATTCATCGAACAAAGCCTTGGGGACATATTTCGTACCCGATGCTTCCTCATGTCCCCGCATACGGAAGGTCTTGCATTCTACTAATATCGGACGTGGATTTTCACGCAAATCATCAGCTAGCGTACTAATGGTTTCGTAGACTTCCAGAACATTATTGCCATCAATTTCCATGGCTTCCATGCCGTAGCCATAACCTCGATCCGCCAAGCGGATGCAATTGTATTGTTCGCTGGAAGGAGTGGATAAACCATAGCCATTGTTTTCGATCACAAAAATGACAGGGAGTTTCCAAACTGATGCTACATTGAGTGCCTCATGGAAATCGCCTTCGCTTGTGCCGCCCTCTCCGGTAAATGCTACGGAAACTTTAGGCTTTCCTTCTAATTTGTAAGATAAAGCAACACCACTGGATAATGCTAGTTGTGGACCCAGATGGGAAATCATGCCAACAATGTGATAGTCATTCGTTCCGAAATGGAAGGAACGATCTCTTCCATTTGTAAATCCTAGTGATTTTCCTTGCCATTGGCAGAATAATCTTTCTAAGGGAATACCTCTAGAGGTAAAAACACCTAGATTGCGATGCATGGGAAAGATATATTCATCATCTTGTAAGGCGGTGGTCACTCCGACAGAAATGGCTTCTTGCCCGATACCGGAAAACCATTTGCTGATTTTTCCTTGGCGGAGTAGTTTCAGCATTTTCTCCTCGATCATTCTTGGCTTCAAAAGTCTGAGGTAGAGCAATTTTAATTGCTCGTCTGTATATTTTTTCCTTTTGAATTTTATGTTGGATTTGGTTATTGACAACATCAGAAATAAGGTTTGTTATGAATAGGGACAAAGGTAAGCCTATTCGCTACATTAATCTACAAGAATGGATAAAAAAGAAAACCCGTATCCAAAGGGGGAAGGATACGGGTTGATTGAACCAGAAAAATATTTTTAGCACGTTTCCAACGCAGTGGTGGCACTGTGCCCCAAAATATTTTTAATGGTATTTGTTGAAGGAGAAAAAGTAACTTTAGGTAACTCTTGAATGGTTTCCTTAAGCATCTTGTATTCTTCTTTTAGAGAATAATTCCTACTAATGGCAGATGCCATTTGAATGGATTCCCTAGCAGAAGTCTCCTTGTAAATAAATCGTAATAAATCTTCAGAAGTGTAAGTATTTTGAATCATACGCAAAAAATATGGTTTACTTAAAAAATAACAAGTGTTAGTTTATCTGTGCAATTACCATATAAACATATCAAGCCAGACAATTATTGTCTGGCTTGATAAAAAAATGACGTATGATGTGTTAAAGTTGAGACTTCTTGTTTTAGTTCATGCGGTACCAATATTGGGTTCGACCCAAAGCGGCAACACCTATATATCCTCTCACTTTTAATTTGTCTTGACCTTTTAGCTCAATATAACATTTATAGGATTTACCATTTTCGGGGTCAGTAATAGTTCCTCCGGTATAGTAATCTCCTTTTGGTTTCAAGTTTTCTAGAATGACTAAACCTTCGATGGGTTGATCTTTTTTATCACCAGTGCATTTTTCACAAACAGATCCTTTTTTGTCTGCATCTAGGATTTCAATAACCTTTCCATAAAGTTTTCCATCTTCCTCATAGATTTCCAAATATGATTTGGCTTCATTGGTATTGTCATCTATAGTTTTCCAAGTTCCGACATATGAATTTTGGGCGAAAGTGAAAGACACAAGTGTCATAAAAAACAAAGTAAGAGCTACGTGCTGAAATTTCATTTTAGAATGAGTTTATGAAAAAAATAAATTATCCGAGCTTAAAATTAGGTATTTTCATACTTGTATGATCTTTTATTCTGATGTTTAACATCAATATAACAATGCATTATGGACTCTTGGTAGTTTTGATTTGAAAAACAGAAACTTTTTCTTGATGTTTGTATACGAAAAGCTTAAGGCATTTAATCAATCATCAAACCATTAATTGACAATGAATAATAACGATCTTTCGAATTTGAAAAGGAGAGTAGAACAATATAAAGAGATTTTATCCAATACGAGGGCTTACAGAACGACATGGAAGGAAAGCCTACGGGATGAAATTGTAGGATTGTTGAAAAAAATGTCTGAGGAAACAGGATTAGGGGCAGAAGTCGAAGTTAAATCGGATTTAGAAAATCTAGAAGCTATTGTTCTTTCTTTGGGTGATTCAAAGAGTGGCATGTATCAACAAGTGAGTGATGATATTAAACGGCACATGATTAAAAATAATGGTGCTTTGATTTATCAGCAATTATTCAATGGTAAGATAATGGTATTGATTAATTATCCATTCATCGAAGGATACGGACAACCGGCACCCCCAAAAACGGTAGCTATTTATAGACCAGAAGAATTAAAAACACCCTTCTTTGTCCGACATATGGAAGAATTCATTGGTGAAATTACCAATTGGGAAGATTATGATGATGATGAACCCAACAAACGATTAGGTTTTGAGCTGAATTTTAATACGGCAAGATTGGAAGATCATCCTGAAGCAAGTTAAAAGATCATGACTGGTTTTTGAGTTGTTTTCAGAAAAGATGCTAAGATATCTAGGTTCAAATTATCCATCTCGAACATGCCATGTGTGATGTAAGGAAGGCTAATCAAATCATAATTATTTATAATTTCTGGATTGGTCAAGGGATCGAGTATTAAACGATCCATAAATCTAATATTTTCATATTGTAGCAAACTATTGATTTTATCCTTTGGGATGAAACCCTCTTTTGATAAACTGATAGCCCTGTATCTGAAAAAAACATCAATGTCTCCTTGTTGATCCTGGACTAGTTTTGCCAAAGATGAAATATTCTCTACATTAGGAAAGTAGCCACTCATGATGTAACATACGTGTTCTAATGAAGTTAACGTTGCTCCTTTAGGCAGAAAAATAGGAGTGAAATCTGAGCCAAGTTTGTTGTTGAGTAGATCCGACAATAGTTCATCAATACATTGATAAATAGCAAATCGCCGATGGGTGGCATGAGTGGCTAAAAATGATTTTTCCCACTCACGCTGATAAGAATAGGTGGTGCGTAACATATGGTCATGTTTTTCATGGTGTGGGTAATATAACCCAGCCTATCGGGTAAAATAGGTAAAAAGAGTACTGTGTGTTAATCAGCCTTCTCTCCTATGATCAAGTCGGGAATTATAAGATTGTACTCTCTTTTTATTGGAAAGTTACACTTTGTTTTTTTTAAATGTGACAGATAAAAAACTAGATATTGGTGTTGAATATCTAGTTTTTTATTCATGTTATTTAGTAAAAAAATATTGATTCTTTATTTAAAGATGCAGATGCTTTTTCCTTTATAATTAAGAACATAAAGTTGTTGGCCAACTATTAAAGCATCAGTAGGTTTATTCAACCCTGTATCTATAATTTGCTCTATGGTTCCGTTTGTATCATAGACCAAAAGTCTGTCATGTTCAAAATCTGTAACAAAGATTTGCTGATCACCAACATAAATTCCTGTAGAAGCATTCATTTTTTCTTTTTTACCGAAAGTATGTAAGAATTTTCCATCCTTATTAAAAACTTGAACTCGATGATTATAGGCATCAGCAACATAAATCTTATCCGAAGTGATTTGTAAATCCGTAGGATAATGGAACTCGCCATCTTCCTTTCCCTTTTTGCCTATACTGATCCATTCTTGTCCATCAAAATATAAGATTCGGTGATGGTAGAAATCGGCAATTCCGATTTCTTCTTTCCAAATGGAAATACTTGCCGGAGCATCGAGACTATCCTGGATCTCAAGGGATGTTATATTTGCTTGATGATAAATTTTGATTTCATCGGAACCATATTCTGGGATATATACTTTTCCTTCCGATTCATCCAAATGCATAGGTCTTTCAAAATTTCCTATGATTTCTTTCTTCCGAAAATCTTTGGAATAGCGATACACTTTATTGTTGTCGCCATCTGCTATCCAAAACAATCCCCCATCGTCTTTCGAAAAGGCTATGCCGATAGGTGTAATGTCATCTAAAAGGATTTCTTCTACCATCTGCCATTCTTTAGAAGATTGACAAGACCATAGTGTTAAATTGATACATAAAAAAAGCAGCAGATTTTTCATAATGCGGTATTTAAAAAAGGTCGGGAATAAATCCCGACCTCAAATGTGTGATTTGTAATAACATCTAATAATTATTCTCTATCGTATAAACAACAGGCTGGCAGATTGTCATAGATATCATCTTCTGCCTTGGCTGTTTTGGTGTCATGGCCGGATTGCGCAATCGCCTCTTCTATTTTTTCTATAGAAACAGCATTTGAATCAAAGGAAAGAGATAGCATTTTGGATTTTTTATTCCAACTTGCTTCACTTACACCGTCCAGACTTTTTGCCGCTTTTTCGATGCGGGATTTGCACATGCCGCAGTTCCCAGCTACAAAAATTTCCTCTTCTTTGATGATGGAACCTTCATTAATTTCACTAGGAGCTATCGCAGCACTATTTTCAATAATTCCGTTTGCTCTTTCTATTTTGGTGCTAACGGGTGTATAACCGGCTGCGGTCACTTGATTTTCTACCTTTTCCATTGATAATTCTTTATCTGATGGATATTCGAAAGTGAACATGCCGGTCTCCATATCAATCGCGGTATTTTTAATCCCTTTGAATTCCTTGAATTTCTTTTCAAGGCCGTAAGCACAGAAAGGGCAGCCCAAACCATCTACTTGGATAGAGAAATGATCCATCGTGGATTTTTGGGCACTCATTTGAGTTGTAACTCCTAGCATTAGGATGATGAAAACAATTGAATATTTCATTGTAATTAAATTTAATCGTTATTTTAAAATACATATCTCGTTCCGAGCAAAATAGAATAAGAACGTTTTGCCAGTTCGGATATGTTTTGGATTAAGGGAAACTGAATAGATGCCTCCCATGTAAATTGCCCTTTGGCATATTGGATGCCTTGGGCATAGAAGAGTTGATACTCGGTTATTTTTGGAAACCAACTGCTTTGATATTCGAAATATAAATTAAGTTGGTTAACTGGATAGCTGGGTTTGAACAAAGGTAATCCGAAGCCCAATTTATGCCGCAGTTCATTCTGATTCCCTTTGGAAAAGGTATTGAACCCGATTTCATGGGAAACACCATACTTTATGGTTTCTAATCCAGCAACAATGCCCAGATACCCTTGGTAAAGTCCGGTACTGAATCCTCCAAAATCTATCTTCTTACCAGTCGGTATAGTCTGCAATGTTTTGGCCACCATTCGAAATGTCTTTCCCGTTTGGTCTTTTTTATAAAATTGATATTTTGCCAATAATTGGACATCACCTATATGGAATTCGTTCTTTTCAATAGCGTTCAAATTGTAATGAACCAAAGGAAAGTGCACCCCAACAAGTAAATTGGAAGTAGGAAGATAGTGAACCATCAAAGGTATACCTTGATAGAAACCATTATCTGTTTTTCGTAATTCGGTAAGTGTCTTCAAGACTACACGTTTCGCTCCAAGCATAATGGGTTTGTCTCCGGTTATGGGAGGCCCTTGGGCTTGTAGGGGATTATGTTGCAGACTGAAGAAAAGCACCCATAATAAAATGGCTTTTTTCATGAATTAGCATTTCAAAAAATAATAAAAATGGATAAACCTATGATTACTCATTCATAGGGGACTGTTGGAGACGTGAAACGCTATAATAGGAAAGACTGGAACAATACAGGAATGTCTAAGTCCAACAAAGGGGGCTTATAATTTTGATGTGGAATAATAGTATGATAATCCCTGTCATGAAAAGAAAAAATAAAACTCCAGAGGAAAGAAAAGGCCGAGGTTACTTGCTCCCATGTGAGGGTGTTAATTTGTCCAAGAGGATAATCTGCATCCAATTGGATGAAAAAAGTTTCATTGTCGCAACAACCCTTGTGAGATTCTTTGTCTATATGGGCATGGCAAGTGGTTGCATGTTTTTTACACGGACTTTTTTGAGCTTTTTCAAAACAGGATTGGGCTTCTCCCAAAAGGCTGATGCTTTTCAATTTTCCTTGACAATAATGGATGTCAACAGAAAAACCAGTTGATGTAAAGAACATCAAAAAGACAAGAGGGAAAGCGATTTGGCGATATGTCCTAATAAAATGTAACATTAGAATAATCCTGTTTACAGAAATTATAACGCAAAGATAAGCATTATAGATTGATAATGAGATGTTAAAAAATAAATATTTGTTATTTTAAAGGGATGAAAAAGAAAGTAACAGGTATTGGAGGCATTTTCTTTAAATGTGATGATACGGAAAAAATGAAAGATTGGTACAAGGAGAACCTAGGTCTGGTCACGAATGAATATGGTTCCGTTTTTGAATTTAGGCAAGCAGATGCCCCAGAAAAGAAAGGTTATCTGAATTGGAGTCCCTTCAAAAAAGATACGGAATATTTCGAACCGTCCTCTAAGGATTTTATGATCAACTATCGGGTAGAAAACATAGAAGAATTAGTGAAAGAACTCAAGGAGAATGGAGTAGTCGTTCTAGACGAAATAGAAACCTACGAATATGGTAAATTCGTTCACATTCTTGATCCAGAAAATAATAAAATCGAATTATGGGAACCTGTGGATAGGGTCTTTACCCAATGGTATGAAGGAAAAACGACCAAGTAAAAATTAATCCGTACCGTTTTCCTTTTCCCACTGCTCAATTTTGAGTGAGAGTTGTATAAATTCCTCTACCGATAATTTTTCAGGTCGGATGGTGAAATATTCATCTTCCATCAAAATTTCGTGGGGGATGAATACCTTCATGGTATTTCGAAGCATTTTACGTCTCTGGCTGAAAGCTTGTTTTACCACCCGTCTAAATAATTTAGGATCACAACCCAAATCCTGATTCTCTTTCCGAACCAACCGTATCACGGCAGACATGACCTTAGGAGGTGGATTGAATGCTCCTTTTTTTACAGTAAACAAATATTCGCCCTTGTAATAAGCTTGGGTCAGGACACTGATGACACCATAATCCTTACCTCCTGGAGGAGCAATAATCCTATCTGCCATTTCTTTTTGGAACATCCCGACCAATTCAGGAATTAAAGTTCTATGTTCCAACATCCTAAAAACGATTTGGGAAGAAATATTATAAGGAAAATTCCCAATCAAGGCGAAAGTCTCATTTTCATCGAAAATCTGATTCAGCCATACTTTGAGGAAATCTTTATGAATAACCTTCAATTCGGGATAATGTTCTTCCAAATATTCGACCATATCCGCATCGGCTTCTATGGCAACTAGTCGTTCTCCCCAATCATCTATCAAATACTTAGATAACATGCCTTTACCCGGGCCAATTTCTATGATTTTGTCATATTCCTCCAAAAGAGAAAGAGACTTCGCAATCCGCTCAGCGATATCTTCCCGATGTAAAAAATGTTGACCGTAGGATTTTTTTGCTTTCATGTTCTTCAAAGGTATTGAATTATTGGAAATGAACGAGCTGTATCCAAGAACTCTACTATAAAATCACTATCTTTGCATTTTTCTGAAAGTAGCCATGGTGAAAATCTTGACTATTTTCATTTTGATAAATAAGAACTGCCATCCCTTCCGAATCGAAATAATAATGATAGGGTATTGAAAGGTGGTTGTCATCATAGTCACTTAAATGAATACAAAATTATCACATACTCGTTCTCTGAAAAACAACTTGGTTATCATTTCAGAAAGTTCCAATTTGGATTGGGCAGACAATTATCTTACTCCTGGAGAAATCACCATACTAGCAAAAGGAATCCAAAAAGAAGTAAAATCTTTTGTTTTTCCTAAGGCTATTAATTTTGCTTTTGTCCTTATCGTAAAAGAAGGTGAAACCGCTTCTCAAACTTCAGAAGAAGCACGCCTTGCAGCAGCCGATCTTCTGGATGAATTAGAACATTATAAAATTAATTCCGCCACCATCATTAACCATTCTTCTTTGGATGTAGTAGCTCAAATTACAGAAGGAATGGTGTTGGGGAATTATCAGTTCTTGAAATATTTTAATGATAAGAAAGGGAAAACAAATTCCTTGAAGGAAGTTAAGGTTCATGCCTCGGGAATGAGGAAGAAGAATTTTGAGAAATTGAGCTGTGTTCTAGAAGCCACTTGCAAAGCAAGGGACTTTGTGAATGAGCCACATTCGTATATGAATGCTCCACAGTTTAGTGAAGATGTGAAAGCCTTGGGTAAAGCATCTGGTTTCAAAGTAAAGGTTTTTGATAAGAAGAAATTGGAGAAATTAGGTTTTGGAGGCTTACTTTCTGTCAACCAAGGAAGTTATTTGCCTCCTACATTCAATATCATGGAATGGATGCCTAAGAATGCCAAAAATAAAAATCCAATTGTATTGGTTGGAAAAGGAGTCATGTTCGATACTGGAGGTGTAAGCTTAAAACCCACCAAAAATTCGATGGATTTCATGAAGTGTGATATGGCTGGTTCAGCAACGGTTGTTGGTGTCATGATGGCCGTGGCGAAAGCTAAATTACCGCTTAATGTCGTGGCATTGGTCGGTGCAACGGATAACCGTCCGGGTAAAGACGCATATCTGCCAGGGGATGTAGTGAAAACATATAGTGGCATTACAGTAGAAATTCTAAACACAGATGCCGAAGGAAGGATGACACTTGCCGATTCGCTTCATTATGCCAAACAATATAAGCCAGAATTGGTCATGGATTTCGCTACCTTAACCGGAGCCGCAGCCTATTGTATTGGACCGGATGGTATTCCTTATATGGGTAATGCAGATAGCAAAGTGAAATATAAAGTAGAGCAAAGCGGGCATAATACTTACGAAAGGTTGGTGGAAATGCCGCTTTGGAAAGAATATGGTGAAACCATTAAGTCGGATATAGCGGATATTAAAAATTTGGGAGGGCCATACGCCGGACATATTACTGCGGGCAAATTCCTAGAACATTTTACAGATTATCCGTGGTTGCATTTTGATATTGCTGGACCATCCTACATGCACAAGAAAACGGGGTACAGAACGAAAGAAGGAACCGGGGTAGGAGTAAGATTGATATTCGACTTCTTGAACCACTATTTTGATTAGGAAAGAGAATTTTCTTTTTTCCTTTCATCATGAAATCAGATAATAAATAATGAGCAAATTCAAAGTAGGAATTAGCATTGGAGATATAAATGGAATTGGACCCGAAGTCATTTTAAAAGTATTTTCCGATAGAAGAATGTTGGATCAAATGACCCCCATTATCTACGGTTCGACGAAAGTGATCGCTTATCATAAGAATATCATTGAAGATGATAGTATCAAATTTCAAGGAATTGTTTCTGCTGAAAATGCAAGCCGAGGAAGAATCAATGTGATCAATTGTTGGAATGACAATGTCAATATTTCTTTAGGGAAAGCCACCGAAGAAGGCGGCAAATGTGCTCATATTGCTTTGGATAAAGCGGTAGAAGATCTCAAAGCAAAAAAAATTGATGCACTGGTTACGGCTCCCATCAATAAGAAAGCCATGAACATGGCTAATTTTCCGCATGCCGGCCACACCGAATTCTTGACCCAATCTGCGGGAAGAAAAGAAAGCTTGATGTTGATGGTGAACGATGATTTGAGAATAGGATTGGTCACCAACCACCTTCCTTTGAAAGATGTGACTCAGTCCGTTACGAAAGAAAGGATAAAAGAGAAAATCAAAATCTTCAATAAAACCTTGAAAATGGATTATGGCATCGAAAAGCCATTGATTGCTGTTTTAGGTTTGAACCCCCATGCCGGAGATGATGGAGTATTGGGTGAAGAAGAAGAAAATATCATTCGCCCGGTAATCGTAGAAGCAAAGAAAAAAGGTGTCATGATCATGGGACCTTATCCTGCTGATGGCTTTTTCGGTTCGGGACAATATAAAAAGTTTGATGGTATTTTGGCTATGTATCACGATCAAGGATTGGTCGCCTTCAAATCCTTATCTTTTGGTGATGGCATTAATAATACCGCCGGTTTGAACTTTATCCGTACCTCTCCGGATCATGGCACTGCTTATGATTTGGCAGGCAAAAATGCCGCTAACCCCGCTTCGATGAGAAAGGCATTGTTCCTTGCTAAGGATCTTTGTTTCAATCGTCAATCCTTCCTAGAAGATCGGGCCAATACAGTAGAAAAAGTTAATATAGAAATAGAAGAACAACCCGAAGGGTAATGGTAATTAGTTGTCTGAAGTTTAAACTTCGGACAACTAACAAAGGCTGTCTCGAACATCGAGACAGCCTTTCCTTATTATGAAAAGTTTGCATAGTTGTTTTGTGGGAAAATGTTGTTTACTCCAACAAGATTTTGGTATTGATGACTCCTTGTTGGGTTTGTAATTGGATAAGGTAAATTCCTTTGGGCATATCTTGCATGTCCAGTTTCGTTGAAGAAGAAGTGACTTCTCTTCTTGAGATGAATTGTCCCACAGAATTATAAATGGAAATATATTCTCCATCCAAATTTTGGAAATCAACATGAAGGATTCCAGCGGTTGGGTTCGGGAATATCTTAATGGATGATTCTGGTAGGATTTCATGGGTAGAAGTCACTACCGTTAATTCAGTGGAAGTACTTTGTCCGTTCATACTGATTTCTCCACCCATTTCATTAATGGCTTTTACGTTTGTCACATCAAAATTTAATTCGTAAAGAGCATTCATTTTTCCAATGAGATCATCTTCAATGGTCAAATGGATTTCGCCGATGGGGCCACTTCCTGTTTTGGCTTGGTGATCCATTCGGGTAACCGCTACATCCAAACGAGGATCCGAGTTGATGATATAATCGAAAGACAATACTTCATTGGCACTGCCCAGCCAAGAATCGACAGGATAAAATACAGCTGTGTTTTCTTGGATATACTCACTTTCATAATGGAAAGAAAAAGCAATGCCGTATAAATTTTCGATGTTTTCATTATCAATAGGATCATCCACATATACGTCTCCAACAATAGTCAGACTTTCTCCCTCGTTGGTGGTGTAGGCTTCGGCAAAGACGACCCGTACTTGGGGATCTTCCATGTTTTTGAGGGGTTGGATGCTATCATGTTGTTCTTGATAATTCATCTGAATGGCCAATAAATCTTGAGCATTGATAATTCCATCACCATTCGTATCAATATGTTTGTCGTTGACCGTCGGTTCTGTTTCTGTGTCCCAAGCGGGGCAATACTGATTGATCCAATCCAACGTCGCATCCGGACGCATCGGACCCGTAAATCCGGCACCCAATCCTAGTTGTAATACATCATAATTAGTAACGATGCCATCAAAATTGGTGTCGCCGGGAAATACACACTCACTTTCATCCTCAATAACTTCTATAGATGAGGTGTTGGTGCATCCATATTCGTTTGTGACGGTAACAGTATAAGTGTTTGGTGAAACAAAATGGATTTCCGGACCAAACCAGATGGGTGAGGTACTCCACACATAATCTAGTAAATCACCACCACTGGAATTCGAAGCATCTATATACACGGTATCATGATTGCAAGTTAATAAGGAATCATTAGAACCCAACTCAAGAACTATAACAGGAGAAATATCCACGGTTAGTATGATATCTACAATTGTATCACATCCGCTACTAGCGGGTGAAATATCTTGATAAACACCTGTGAATGTATAATCGATACCGTTGTATGTAAAGACATCACCATCGCAGATCGTTTCTTCAATGATAATATTGGGTAGTGGTAATATCGTCAAGTTATAATTCATGAAACTGTCACAACCTTCTACAGCCGTTAGCGTATCCGTATAAATTGCATTGGTCGGGTTATTATAAACCGTATTTCCAACAATGAACGGGATGTTTTCACAAATAGACGTATCAATTGTGAAAGAATAAGCAGGGTTGGATGTTAGTGTAAGTACAGAGGATGCCGGATTAATACAACCATTATCGACGGTATATGTAAAGGTATAAACGCCGGGTGGAATGCTGGACAAAAGGAATGTATTATCATAAGTGCTCAAATCCACACCTGCACCGTCGTTGTCTGTCCAAGTACCGTTGGGATCGGGGTTGCCATCAAGGTAGAGATAAGGTGTGAAGAAGGTGTTGTTGCAAAGTTCAACATCCGTGTCTAGACCTGCATTACAAGAACTCGTGCTACAGGCATCCAATGGACCAATAATGATGTCATCAAAGCACTGTCCGGGTTCTACAACATCTTCTATACGAAGGATATGTGTTTGCCCATCTGCGGGGAAGGTTAACGTATTATTTGAGCCATAGGTGTATGGGTTGGTGTTTAAGATGACCCCCATTTCAACTACATTATACTCTGTAGAAGCCCAGCTTTGAGGCGAATTCACAAAAATATTAACTTCATAATAGTCGTCAGAAGGATCTTCAGGAGTGCCATTGTCATTACAGAGCAAATTGGGTTGTTGGGCAATTGGATTACAATCGGAACAGGAACCGAACGGACCTACTTCAATAGGAGTGGAACAAGAATTGTTATCCCAATCCCTAATCCATAATGTTGTAGGCGTACTTGTGTTCCCATCCAATTCTATGGTTCCTCCAACGCCATAGTCGAAAGGGCCTTCTCCTCCTAAGACAAAATTCCTATAAATTTCGAACTGCCCCGATGCTCCCGGATTATCCGAAGTGGCGTTGACAAAAATAGTGTAGGTGTCATCAGCACCATTAGGAACCGTTCCATTGTAGTTGCACGTTTCGATTACTTCTGCAATCGTGGGGTTACAACTAGGAACAGAGCAAGGGTCTAGCGGTCCTATTGGGTCTGTGATGGCAAAGCAGCCCAAGTCGTCAGAATCAGTTACATTAAGTTGTGGGAAACTGCCATCGGCAGGGAGGGTGATGGTATCGTATACCCCATAAACGGCACTACCAATTACATTACCTCCATGCCATATTTCATATTGGTTGCTGATGCCCCCTCCGATAGCTTCCGCATTAACTACAACAGAATAATAATCATCAGAACCATCTGAAGAAGTTCCATTATCATTGCACCAAGATTCTAAATGAGTGATGTTGATGCCACAGGTTTCGGAACAAGGAGATAAGGTCACGTCTACAGAATCGCTAACGCAGATGAACGATAAATCGCCATCAATAACATAGATGGGGCTTGTAATGGATTCATTGGGAGCTAATTCGATGGTGCCCCCGATTCCATAATCGAAAGGCCCTCCGATATATGCGATGCCATAATAAACATTGAATTGACCAGACCCGCCCGTATTTATTCCACTGGCATTGACAAAAATAGATACCAAATCATCAGAGGAATCATTAGGAGTTCCATTATCATCACAAGAAGTGCTTACTTCTAACAAGGAAATGTCACAGGAATTAGAACAAGAAACCAAAGATCCAATGGCTTGCGAATCGGAACATAGGGCATCGTCTGCATCTTCGATGGTTATGACAGGAGAAGAGCCATCTGCGGGTAGGGTAAATGTATTTAGAGTTCCATATGAACTTGACCCTCCAGTAGCTATTCCATCCACAAGGACATTGTAAGAGCTGCTCACACCACTATTTATAGCGGAAGCATTAACGGTGACTTCATAATAATCATCTGAGCCATCGGAAGGTGTTCCGTTATCATGACAAGTATAATCGAGTTGGGTGATGGTGGCTTCGCAAACAGTAGAGCAGTGATACAATGGTTGTGTAGATTGTGTATCAGAACAAGTAGCATCATCTACATCTTCGATAGTTATGGTCACAGTGGATCCATCGGCGGGTAGAGTGAAATTTCCTCCTGCTCCATAGGTAAAGGGGCCAGATATTTGTATTCCCCCAATTAGTATAGTAAATTCACCAGATGCGCCTCCATTCACTGCTGTCGCATTCACGAAAATTTCATAGTAATCATCAGGACCAAACGAAGGTGTTCCATTGTCATAACAAATGTAATCCAGTTGGGTGATGGTGACATCACAAGTAGTGGAGCAGGATAATAAAGGTCCAACATGTACATCAACAATATTACAACCCCATTCGTCAGCAACATAATAGGTTTTGTTGAAGCCGGTAGGTGTTTCGCTGGTAATGAAAACATTCGAACCATAAGGGTAGGAGCCGATGAGCGTAGTTAGGAAAGTATCTTCATACACATAGAAATTAGAAGTAGGCGTTCCGCCCAAAAAACTGACATCCAGGTAAATGTCATTGTAATCGTCGCTGTTGTCTGAAGGGGTTCCATTATCGTGACAAGTTATAACATAAGGGCCGGCGACGAAATCGGTCGGTTCGATCACGTAAACATCAAAAGTGGTTTCATTGCTGCAATTCGCATCGGATACCGTCAGGGCGTAACTTCCAGCATTCAGCGAAGTGATGTTTTGGATGGTGGTATCCGTTTGGTTATGTTCGAAACCATTTGGGCCTCCCCAATATCCAATTGCCAAATTCGGATTTCCTAGATCCAAGAGGACATCATTGCCTTCGCAGGCAAAAATCTCCGAATCGATGGTAAGTGCCGGTTTTTGGTGGACGACCAAAGTGATTTCCGATAGGGAATAACAACCCGTATCATTGAAGCTTGCTCTACCATATATGGTTTGAATGTTTATTACAATGTTGGTAAAAGGGGAGGCAATAGGGTTGGTTCCAGCCTCGGCATCAGTCAAAGTGAGGTAGTGGGTGATAGTGGTATTTGCTTCTGTAGAGACCATGTTATTGTAGGACGTGAGATTGAAACTGGCAAAACCAGAAGGATCGTCCACACATTCTGTAATACTGAAAGAGTTGTTATTGATGGTGGGAGTAGGATTGAAAATTAGGTTTACATTCACAATACTATCACAACCCGCTTGGTTGGCCTCAAGAAGGGTTTGGCTGCCTGTGGGTTGATTTTCATCATAAAGAACACCTTCAACAATAACTTGATAGCCGTCGCCTGTACAACCTGTGTATTGTATAAGGGTGTCAGTCACACAATTGACTTTTGCAAATCCTTCTACTAAGAAGAAAATGAGTGTAAATGTTAAGATAATTGTTCTAAGATCCATGATTAAAATTTTTTTATTCATTAGTTGTTATTGGATGAATCAAATATTCACACTACAAAGATGATATGATTTTGGAATGAATTAAAGTACAAATTTCTGTAAAAATAGATTTTTTTGCATTAATTTTATTTTTTAATAGTTTGATATTCAATAAATTAATTTCATTTAAAGTAAGTTTAATTGGAAAATTATAAACTGATTTCTTTGCTAGAATCCTTCGATTCGTCCGAGTATTTCTATTTCAAGAAGTTTCTCGTATCCCCATACCATAACGAAGATGAAGAACTCTTGTCCCTTTTCCAGGTATTGGAAAAGCATTTGAAGTCATCCAAGAAGATTTTGGAAAAAGAAAAAGTGTGGAAGGAAGCTTTCCCCAACCGTTCTTATGATTTGGTGAAAATGCGACTTAAGTTCTCTTATTTGTTGAAACTGGCAGAACGATTCTTGGTCACTCATTCGTATCTCAATAATGACGAAATACAATACAATGTCAGGTTGGGAGGAATTTTAAGCAAGAGAGATTTGCCGAAACATTATGCCGGAATAGAACGGAAACTAGAAAAAAATTTAGAAGGGAATAAGTTGGCAGATACCAATCAGAATGAATCTTCTTTTTATATCGAACGCTTGAAACATGCCCATCTTTCCCGCCTCAAAAAAAGAAAAGGGGAAAATAATTTAAGTACGCTCCATCAAAAATTAGACATTTTTTATTTGCAGGAGAAATTGAGGTTTATGATCGATGCCCTCAATGTACAACGGGTAAGGAACGTGGAAATTGATGTGGGTATTTCGGATGAAATTTTAAAAGTACTGGAACAGTCGGATAATTTGGAAAATAAGGTTCTGGAAATTTATCATCAGTTTTTTAAATTATTATCCGATCCCGATGATGAATACTTGTTTTTTGATTTACGGCAAAAAATGAAAAATAATTATTTCCGATTTCAATTTGAACAAGTTCTCGTTTTATATACGATTTTGCAAAATATATGTATCCAACAAATTAATTCGGGAAAAGCTATTTTTTTAGAAAAATTATTTAGTGTATATGAAGATATTTTAGACATCCAGTTGTTTACGGAAAAGAATGCCATGACTCCGTGGTTTTATAAAAATATTATTACCACCGGTTTGTTGTCGGGCAAATTTGATTGGATCAGTAATTTTATTGAAACTTATACAGATTTATTACCAGAAAAAGAGCGGTCAAATGCTTATAGTTATAATTTGGCAAACCTGAGTTTTTATAAAAAAGAATACCATACTACTGTTGAAATTTTAAATCGAGTAGAATTCGATGATATTGTTTATGATTTAGGAGGGCGATGGCTGCTCGTTCGTGCCTATTACGAAATGGGAGAAATGATGGTTTTGGATTCTTTGTTGGAAAGTTTTAGGCTGTTTCTTCTTCGGAATAAAGTAATGACTCAAAAAAATAAAAAACAATATTTGAATTTAATTCGATTCGTACAGAAATTAATTTCTATCCAACCGAATGATAAAAATGTTCTGAATAAATTGAAAGGAAAAATAGAAGGACAAGAAAATGTAGCCAATAAAAAATGGCTGTTAGATAAAATTAGTGAAATGTTGAATGCAAATAAAGTCAGATAGGAGGTTCTAAACACCTTCCCGTAATAAACTTTTATAGGTCTTACGAATCCTTGACGGGCAGACACCAAATTTGAATTGGACAAAAACACATAGATTAATCAAATTTACTTTGAGCCAAGAATTCTTTTCGTATTTTCGGGCACTCACCAATGCCGGTGAATCAATAATAGTATATGGAATGTTTTTTTCTCTTATTTTTCGAACCATATCAAAATCTTCCATGATGCAAAAACTTTCATCATAACCATTTAAAACTTGGAATGTTTTTTTACAGAAAAAATGACATTGGTCTCCACCTCCGGCAAAAACGCCGTCCCGTTTGGTAAAAGAACTATTGAATTTTAAAATACTTTTTTCACTATTGAAAAGATAAGAGAAAAATCCCATTTTAAACCCTTGTTGAATAGCGGAAATTATTTTTAAATGAAAATTATTCGGAGGAAGGACATCTGCATGAAGGAAAAATAAAATATTTCCTTGTGCCATTTGGCTCCCTTCATTCATTTGTTGGGCACGACTTCTGAATTCACATTTTTTATAAATAATATTTGGATATTCCAAGCAAATTTTTTGACTATCATCTTTGCTAGCAAAAGAATCCATGACAATAATTTCTATAGAAGATTTAAATTCTTCAGAAGAAAGGAACGGAAGTAATTTTTTTAAATTTTGTTCCTCATTCAATGTCGGTATGATGACACTGATTTTCATTTAAAACGCTTCGTTGAAGGTGATGTAAAAATTAAATCCTTCGGGCGTGAATCCCAAGTCCAAACGAGCCCTCGTTTTTTCTTTTTTATTGACAACAAAACGGAGCCCCATTCCACCAGATATTTTTAAACTGTTTGATTGAATAGTATCTCCTACATTCGCTAATCCGATAAAAGTAGTTCCTTGGAATTTTTTCCAAATCGGAAAACGAATTTCAGATTGTAGATGTCCGATATAATGGTCAATAAATCTACGATCAGCATAACCTCTTCCTACGCCCGGCGAAACAGATAAATAGGGGAGGTAATAAAAAGGCGTTCCATCAGTAGCATGTGAAAAATAAAGTTGATTCGCTAAAACCAATCTTTTTCCAATTTTATGATAAGATCGTGCATCAAGCGTTGTTCGGGCAAAAGAATAAGGAGAAATGAATTTTTCAGTACTCAGGTCGGTGGTCAAATCAATAAAAAAACCTTTTTCTGGAAAAAATAAATGATCCCGGTTGTCAAAAATATAAGAGAGGGTCGTCATCCAAGTGCCACCGCCGTTGGTTCCTAAATATTGATTTTCTTCGAGCAATCCTCCTTCTTTTAATTTTACGATATCAAAATAATCATATTTAAAACCCATGCCCCCAAAATGCCTGCCTTTTATATTCCGGATATACCGATTATAAAAACGTGGAAAGTTGACTTGATAGGTTTCCCTATTTTCTTTTTTTGAATCAGGCCCTAGTCCATGAAAATTAAAAAAGTATCGATAATAACCCAATTCACCGAGTACCCAATTTTTTTCATCCTTAAAATAAAATTGATACGGAGAATAAAATAACAATTGTTTTTTTAGAGTATAAGCTCCACCAATGATAATTTGCGAAGCCCGGCTTTCTTTATCTTCTCCCTTGAATCGGAAAGTGGCCATACCCATGCCCCCAAAAGCGAAACTGGTTTCAGGCAGATAAAATACGATAGGCAAGGCGGTATAATTGATTCTTTTTTCTTTTTTAACTATAGAAAGACTATCTTCCTGTGCTATTAAATTTCCGATTGTAAATAATAAAAGCCCTATAAGAGTAAGTTTAATTTTCATAAATCAAAGATAATAAATTGGAATAAATGGTTGTGAAGAAGAAAAGTCGTCTGCAAGACTTCTAATAAAGAGAAAATTCTATGGCCTTTATTACGGATAGTTTTTTTACAACCCTTTTTTATGGATTTATATCTTTGAAGTGGAAGGAGCCTTGTGCAGCAAAATGATATTTGTTGCTGTTATTCCTTAAAAACAAAGCTCCGATTTAAATCTCAAGATATGAAACAATTGATATTCGTTTATTTTTTAATACTGATGTTTTTTGTTCCTCTTCTAGGACAAGATCCGATTACAGTTTTACCGGACTCATCAAAAGTAAAAGTGTTTTATTTTCCTTTGGATGTGGAAGAATCGGAATATTTTCTGAAGAAAAAGAGCGTGCCAACTAACTGGGCATGGGATTTTTCGAAAGCCATTTCCGCCCTTGAAAAAGAAGAGGAACATTTGGATTTGCCACCAGGGCAATATCTCAGGTTGGGATACAATGATTATAATGATCAATTAGAATATCATTACAAGTCTATGCATTCGTTTTCTATGGAAGTGTTACAAAATGGACAAAATATTTTTATTCAATTTGTAGATGAAGACGGTTCCTATATCCAAGCCGATGAAGTAGAGTATAAAAAAAAGAAATTGAAATTCGATGCCAATTATAAAGGCTATCCGATCGAGAATCCTAAAAAGAATGGAGTTGTAAAAATTAAAAATGGAAAACAACTGGCTTTTTATAAAATCAATAAAAAAATCGATCCGAATTTAAACCGAAGGGAATCGTTCTTTAAAAAAATCTTCAAAAAGAAACCTAAAGGGATCAATGGCTATGTTGTTACGAATAAGCCCAAATATAAATTATTGGACACCTTGAAGTCATCGGCCTATTTTGTTGATATTTCCAATAATAAACCTTACAATAAACCAGTTCGGATATATTTTATGAAATGGAGGAATTATTATTCCAATTATGTAAATTCTGTCAGGGATTCTGTTTTTTCCCAACTGGTTTATCCTACGTCGCCAGGTAGATATAATTTTGATTTTGTCATAGAGGATTCTTTGTCCAAAAGATATGGTTACCGATTACTATATCAATTTGGAAATGAAAAGAGGATTTGGAAAAATGAATTCAAATTTAAAAAACTTCGCTTAGAAGATTATGTGTTGGATGAAGTAGAGTATTCTTTTACGTCCAATCAGAAAGAATATAAAAAGGGGGAAAAAATTATACTAGAGGCAGAAGCAAAATTTACAACAAAAAATAAAGTGCCCAATGTGCAGATCAAAGTTGTTGTAATGCCCGATCAGATAAGTGAGGTTTTAGTGGACAAGGAAATGATAAAAGATACATTGTGGACACATCAACAATTTTTGGATGAAAACGGAACCACGAATATTGAAATTCCAAACCATATTTTTCCTCAGGCAAAAATGGATGTGAAAGCCATTGCAATTTTTACCACCCCGAATGGAGAACTACAAGAAGAGTCAAGGTATTTTTCGATTAATACGACATCACAAATCGAACAAAAAGAAAGGTTGGAACTAGAAATTGTGAAAGGAAAATTAGAAGGAAAATATTTTATAGGCGATTCATTAGTTCATAAAAAAGGAATGTTGAAATTATATTTTTCGCAAGGAAAAGATTATACAGGAATTCATGGAAAAGAAATAGAAATGGATTTGCCTTTTTCTATTGACGTAAATGCAGCCATATTTGAATATAAACTATTTTGTGGAGAGTTGGAAAAAAGATTGAATGTTCATTCGGCCCGTTCCATTTATTTGTCGGGAGGGATAGAAAAAGATTCTTTCGGAATAACCATTTTTAATTCAAACAAAATTCCCGTTGCATATCAAATTTATTATAATGAAGAAGTTGTAAAAAAAGGCACTTTCCAAGATTCTATTTTTATGTTTCAAGAAACCCCAAGAGGGTATGGCAGATACACTGTGTCCTATGGTTATGTATGGGCAGGAACCTCTAAAATGGAATATGCCCGGTATGGCTTGAGTAAAAAAGATCTAAAAATAGAAATAGAACAAAAAGAAGAAGTAGAACCTGGTCAAGAAATATCCGTCAAAATAAAAGCGACCGATCCAGAAGGTAAACCTGCATCACATGTAAATGTTTTGGCATCGGCGGTGAGTGCTAAATTTGAAGATCCTTTAGCGGATCAAATTTCTATGCCTTTTTATTTCGGAGAAAAAAAACAAAAACAAATTTCTCTTGCAAAATATAATAACAATAGATATTGGAAAAGATATAATAATCGAAAATATTTGGGTAAAGGAACCATCACATCCGTTTGGCAACAAAAATTAAATTTAAATATAGATGATGAATATCAATTGAAACACCCGAAAGATACGGTGTATAAAAAATATATTTCTTTGCCTGAAGAAATAGACCCCTGGCCACAGTTTTCTCCCTACATTGTTTCGAAAGGGAAATTTAGGAAAGTCTATGCGATATTCATAAATGAAAATCCCATTTATTTTTATGATGCCGGAAAAAATAGCGGTTATGCTTTTGTGGGAAGAGAAGGGGTTTGGGAAATAGAAGTCAGAACCAAAGAAGGTTCGTTTTACATTAAAAATGTAGAACTGAAAAAAGACTTCAAATTAAATCTGAGCATAGATGAAGAAAAAGCAAAAAATAAACAATTAAAAAATGTAATGTTTGTACCTAAAAAAAATAAATGGACAAAAGAAGAAATGTGGTCTAGAAAAAATTCTTTAATGAAAATAAGGGATCGAAGGCTCTATCTTTGGCAAAGAAATGGGAAAGTATTTCATGAACGATATTACGATGGGTTTATAGGACCATTTAGTAATGGTGGTTTTGTGGAAGTAATAGCTCAAAATGATTTTAAGCGAAAAATCGAATTTAATGGAGGATACGAATATGTAATCCAAGAAAATAGAGAACGCCTGTACGAAATAGATTTTAAAAAAGAAAAACTCAAGGGGAAATGGCAGTCATATAATAAAAATAGATTGGCAATAACACCGAATCAAATTCAATACAAGCCCCCAATCAAAAAAAATGGAGATCCTTTTTATTTCGTTTATTCAAAACTGGGAAAAAATAATGCGGCTAAATTGTTGTATGATATAGAACAAAAAGAAAAACCTTTATTGTTGGCTTTGCTACATGAAAACAAACCGCCGGTTCTTTTGCCCCAAAAGCAAGTGTTGGAATATCAAAATTTACCCCAAGGAAAATATGAATTAATCGTCTTGTATGAAAAGGGTTTTGTATCCGAAAATATCCAACTTGAAAATTATGCATCCACTTATATAAGAAATGAAAAGCCAGAAATAAAAACCAAACAACTCAATGAAAAGCTAGCAACCATTTTTCATGAATTAAAAATGTGGAACGAAAATATTTTTAATCCCAATTCCAAAGATTATTTCAA
>JAHDDR010000193.1 GCA_020629255.1 Saprospiraceae bacterium
TCTTAGGCATATTGAAAAAAGGAGGAACATGATTGCCCCTCCTTTTCTTTTCAATTAATATTGATTGTATTTGTGGAATTTCTCTTTCTTCATCCTCATCTTTTCTTTGAATTCCGCTTTTTTGATTCTCATCCTTTCCCAGAATTCTTCCCGTTCTATAATCATCTCCCGCTTGAAATTGTGATAATCTACAGACATGATTGTTTTGAAATTATCGATGTCATTCTGTGATTTACCTTCCCACAAATAAGCATTATTCACTTGCCATCTTTCTTTTCGTGCCTGCTTATCTTCTTTGTTTTTTCCTCTGCCTTTGCCATGACCCCGGCCTTTGCCCTTTCCTTTATGGTGCCCTTTTCCTCGACCTCGTTTCACTTCATTCTGCATGATATTGTCAATCCAATCATCATCACCATCATCATTTTCATCATCGTCCCAGTCTTCATCCCAATCATCCGATTCTATAGATTGTGCCTCTTCTTCTATTTGCCTTCGGATGTCTTCATTCTCCTTTTTCTGATCATCTATCATATTTTTGATTTGATCGAACAAGGAGGTATCAACTGTTTCTACATTGGGATCAGCCTCATTTTCCACTTTTACCTCATCTACTGTTTCCTTGATCTTACGGATAACCGTTTCTTCATCATCTTCTGGTCGGATTTTCGTTTTTACCTTATCCAGTTTGTCTTTTATCACATCAAAAATTTCTTGAGGAGCCGTCTTTTCATCTTCGCTTTCCCGGTTGTATTTTTTAACCTTGTCTACAAGGCTTTTTATCAACATGGCTCCAGCACCTCCTATGAGAGACGTGGGGTCAAAAGCTCCATATGCTTGTTTTTCTTCATTCTTCGACATATCAAATTCGTTTTATGTTTTAAATTATTTCCACGAAAATAAAAAAGCACATCCATTTTAAGATGTGCTTTTTTATTGATTAACAATTATTTATTCTTCTAGGATGATTCATCCTCATACATTTCTAACGGCGGGCAGGTACAAATGAGGTTCCTATCACCATGTGCATTATTCACCCGTGCAACCGAAGGCCAGAATTTAAATCCTTCTTTTAAGTATGCTAATGGATAAACGGCTTTCCCCCTAGAATAAGAAAACTCCCATTTATCTGCTACACTCTCCTCTAAGGTGTGGGGAGCATTCACCAACACATTGCTGGCTTTATAGGCCTCGTTGCTAGCAATTTCATCTATCTCCTCCCTGATTTGAAGCATAGCATTACAAAAACGATCCAATTCATCCTTTGATTCACTCTCTGTAGGTTCAATCATAATCGTTCCAGCAACAGGGAAAGATAAAGTAGGAGCGTGGAATCCGTAATCGATCAATCGTTTGGCAACATCTTCTGCTCCCAATTTCAAGGATTTTAAATGTCTCAAATCAACAATCAATTCGTGGGCAGAACGCCCCATGTGTCCTAGGTAAAGGATTTTAAATGATCCTTCTAATCTTGCTTTAATATAATTGGCATTTAGAATGGCAAATCGTGTAGAATTCGTAACCCCTTCTGCTCCCAACATTCTGATGTAGGCATAAGAAATCAACAAAATGCTTGCACTACCATAAGGAGCCGAAGAAATGGCATTTATACCATTTTTTCCTCCCGTTTCAACATTAACATGTTTGGGAAGATAAGGAGCCAACGAATCATTTACACAAATAGGACCCATTCCCGGACCACCTCCACCATGAGGGATGGCAAATGTTTTATGAAGATTCAGGTGGCAAACATCTGCACCAATCGTAGCAGGATTCGTCAAACCGCATTGGGCGTTCATGTTTGCTCCATCCATATACACTTTCCCTCCATATTGATGGATGGTATCACATATTTCCTTGATCTCGGGTTCGAAAACTCCATGAGTAGAAGGATAGGTGACCATTAATGACGATAAATTATCTTTGTGTTTTTCGGCTTTGGCTTTCAAATCATCCACATCAATATTTCCTTCGTCATCACATTTGACCACGACGACTTTCATTCCAGCCATCACGGCACTTGCCGGGTTCGTACCATGAGCCGACGAGGGAATCAAGGCCATATTTCTATGGTCTTCGCCTTTGGCTTGGTGATATGCCCTAATGGTTAAAAGACCAGCATATTCTCCTTGTGCTCCCGAATTGGGTTGTAGCGAACAAGCTGTAAAACCTGTAATCTCGCAAAGGTATTTTTCTAATCTATCAATTATAATTTGATACCCTTCTGTCTGATTTTCCGGAGCAAATGGGTGAATATGGGCAAACTCCGGCCAACTTACCGGACGGAGTTGGGTCGCCGCATTCAGTTTCATGGTACAAGAACCCAATGGGATCATCGAATGGGTTAAAGAAAGATCCTTGTTCTCCAAACGTTTGATGTACCTCATCATTTTGGTCTCCGTATGGTAACTGTTGAACACGGGATGGGTCAAATATTCGCTTTTACGAATCAAATCATTATCAAAATGATAATTCACTTTTTGATCCAAAATGAGATTTTCCCTCTTATTCGTAAAAGTGAAAACAATATCTTCCAAATCCTCAACAAGAGCGGTTTCATCTAAGGCAATACAAAGGAACTGCTCTTCCTTTTTCCTTAAATTAATGCCCTGTTCCAAAGCATTATTATAGATATCATCCCTTTGTTTTGCATTACCACAATCTATTTTCAGGGTATCGAAGAACCCTTCGTTGACATTGGTAAAACCCGCTTTGGATAAACTTTCTGCTAGAAGATTGGCTTTGTTATGAATATCGGTAGCGATGCTCTTCAATCCACTAGCTCCATGATAAGTAGCATACATCCCCGCCATGATGGCCAACAATGCCTGTGCTGTGCAAATATTGGATGTCGCTTTGTCTCTTCTAATATGTTGCTCCCTTGTCTGGAGAGCCATCCTAAGTGCCGAATTACCTTTCCGGTCTATGGAAACACCAATGATACGCCCGGGAATTTGTCGTTTGAAATCTTCTTTCGTTGCAAAATAAGCAGCATGTGGTCCTCCGAATCCCATGGGGACACCCATTCTTTGTGTATTCCCTACAACAGCATCGGCACCCCATTCTCCGGGTGCCTGCAAAAGGGCAAGGGAAAGAATGTCGGCTGCAACCGTTACATAGATGTTGTTTTCATTGGCTTGTGTTGCCAGTTCTTTATAATTTTCGACGGCTCCTTCTTCATTCGGATATTGGAGAAGAATTCCGAAAACATTATCCGATACATCAAATTGTTTCCAATCCTGAACTACGACTTCAATGCCTAGAGGTTCTGCCCTCGTCATTAATATGTCTATAGTTTGGGCATGGGTTTTATCCGACACTAAGAATTTATTGATGTCCTGCCCTTTGTTCCTTTTGTTTTTTATGTTAAAAAACATGGTCATGGCTTCGGCTGCTGCGGTGCCTTCATCCAACAAGGAAGCATTGGCTACGGGTAAACCTGTCAGATCAGCTACCATGGTTTGGAAATTCAATAAGGCTTCTAAACGACCTTGTGATATTTCTGCTTGGTAGGGTGTGTATTGGGTGTACCAACCGGGGTTCTCGAAAATATTTCTCAAAATAACTGAGGGGGTAATTGTTCCCGAGTATCCCATACCTAAAAAAGAGCGATATACTTTATTTTTATTCGCTAACTTTTTAAGTTCTCTCAGAAATTCATATTCTGTTTGGGCTTCGGGTAAATCCAAAGCTTTTTGTAGACGGATATGTTGCGGAACGGTTTCGGCCATAAGTTGTTCCAAATTATCTACGCCTATGATTCTTAGCATCTCTTTTTTTTCCTCTTCGGAAATACCAATGTGCCTTCGGGCAAATCCACTATTTTGAGTCATCTCAACATTCTATTTAGAGTGGTGAAAAGTGTTTATACATCAAATTCATATGATTTTTCAAATCATCATGAATTTTGATGCAAAAATACAAATAGGAAACAGCTTATTTTGTTTAATTTTCGATTTAATTATCACAGAATGTGAATTGTGTGGATAACTAAAAGATTCAGGGTTTGCCGCAAAGCCTTATATTAGCGGAAAATCCCATATTTGTTGTTGAAAAGAAATTATCCGATAAATGGAGAATAGTAAGGATTTAGTATCGGTTGCGGAAGCTTATGCCAGTCAGTATATCGAAGAGAACATGTCTAAAAAGTATGTGTATCACGACTTGGAACATACTCAGAATGTTGTCCGTGCTGTTAGAGAATTGGGCGAAAAGTATTTTTTATCTGAAAAGGATATGGATCTTTTGGAAGTTGCTGCTTGGTTCCATGACTTAGGTTATGTGGAAGGTCCCGAGAACCATGAGGCGCGGGGAGCGGATAAAGCAGAAGTGTTTCTAAAGGATCGGGGATATTCTGATGAGGATATAGAAAAGGTGAGGAGTTGTATCCTTGCCACTAAAATGCCTCAAAGCCCAAAAGATGTAATGGGAAAGATTATTTGTGATGCGGATTTGAGCCACTTGGGAAAGGATACGTATTGGGAACGTTGTGTAAAAGTGAGGCAGGAATTGATGATTGCCAAAAATAGGATCATGCAAGAGGATGAGTGGTTGGATTTTGAATTGAGTTTCATGGAGGCACATAATTATCATACTGATATTGCACAGACCTCTTGGGGGGAACATAAAAAGGAACACATCAAGCAGTTGTATAAACTCAAGAAAAAGCTTTTTCCGACAGAACAAGATTTATTGAATAAAAAACTGAAGAAAAAGAAAAAAAGAGTAAATCCTCAGGGGCCAGATATCCAAATAAAACAAATGAATTTGGGGCGGGGTGTAGAAACCATGTACAGAGCAACGTATAGAACACATGTCAATCTTTCTGCTATGGCAGATAACAAAGCGAATATTATGCTTTCTATCAATGCCATTATTATTTCAATTGTTGTTTCGACTTTGGTTCCTCAATTGGAAGATAAACCTCAATTATTAATTCCTACTTTATTGTTGTTGGGAACTTGTTTGTTGGCAATTGTTTATGCAACACTATCTACAAAACCCAAAGTGACCGAAGGTCGGTTTTCTAGAGAGGATATTGAATTGAAGCGATCCAATCTTTTATTTTTTGGTAATTTTTACAACATGGATCTGAAGGATTTCCATTGGGGTGTGATGGAAATGATTAAGGATGAAGATTTTTTATATAGCTCTATGACCCGAGATTTATATTGGCTCGGAAAAGTCTTGGCAAAAAAATACAAATTGCTTAGTGTTTGTTATAATATTTTCATGTATGGATTAATTCTTTCTGTTTTGGCATTTGGTGTTGCTTATGCCATTATTTAAAATCCATGCCTTACTAACGCTAAGTACATTGTTCTAACAACCATTTCTTTCCAGTTAAAGGAGTTGTAGATTCAATTTCTTGAATTAATTTATTTTTTGAAGCATCTTCGAATAAGATTTTAATTAGCATTTTGGTAAAATTCAAATAAGTTTGTTTTACATTTTCTGCAATTAATTTATTTCTTCTCAAATATGTCTGGAAAGAAGGAATAAAGGATTCAAGTGCTTCGTATTCAGCTGTTTCAAAATAAATTTTAGATAATAGAAATTTTGAATCCAAGGCATAATAAATGTCAGAAAATTTTACTTGATTCAAGTAATAAATAGATTTATCAAAGTTTTTTTTATGATAATAAAGTTCGGCTAAATTATATTGTAAAGCATCCTCTCTAAATTCTTCTTTTAATTTTTCATTATTCTCTATTATGAATTTCTCTGTTTCTTCTAGATATTTTAATATAAAACCTGTTTTTATCACATTCTTGTATGTCCATGGGGATAGAAAACCATTTTCTAATAATAATTCAGATTTAATTCCATTCTGATATAATTCATATAAATCTGATAAAAAATGTAATTCATTGTTTTTTTGATATTGAACAATACAATAATTAATAGTAATATGGTATAATTCCTTCAGTTCTGATTCTTTGAAAAAAAGGCAATATTCTTTTAATAGATCCTTTATTGTAATAAAATGCTGTTTATTTTCTTCAGTTAATAAACGGTATAAATTATAATACATAAAAATAGCAGGGTAATTATTATAATTTTCAGTATTCAAAAAATCAATAATTTCTTCTGTAAATTTAACCTTGATATTGCCACTTATTATTTTTTGATTATTCATTAAATGGCAAGCATATTTTAATCTATTAGCGAAATAATATAAATCCAAAGAATGAATAAGCCTTTCAGAGTGTTCATTGTTTTTTCTTATTTTTTTCCTATCAAAATGTTCAGAAGCAACATGATTCAATAAAAAATCTTTGTAATAAAAGTCAGAATCTTTCCTTGTAGACAACTGGTGTTGTTTTAATGTTTTATTAAATATGAAATTATAATTTTTGTCAACATCCCGTTTTACATAAGCATTCAATAAATGGTACTCTTGAATCAAAGGCTGGCTTTCCATTTCTTTTAAGGATATATATCTTTCTGCCTGCCTCAATAGAAGGTTCGTAACATATTTATATTTTTTTTCGCTAAATGGTTCTTTGGGATATAATTTTTTCATGATTAATTCCCTACTAATGCGTTTGGGAATAAATTCTTTAGAAGATTCTTTGCGTAGTATGTTATATAACTGGATAAGATCCTCTTTCTGATTGAAAAAAGGGGAGGCAATAAATTTGGCAAATTCCCTATATTCCAAATCTGAAAAACTCCTTAATAATTGAATTAGCTTACTTTTTTCCATGAATTTTGTCTGATATTAGCTTTTTCTTATAAAAAGAAAAACAATAAACACAACTTTTAATTAAAACCAATATATTGATTATCAATATACTAAATTCAAATACAACGAACATATTAGATTCAAAAATACAACTTTTTATGATATTTGTCTTTGTACGGAATCTAGTTTCATCCTATTTTTGAAATAGCTAACACCGAAAGCTCTTTTATTATATGAAAATAAGTATCCAACATATCACAATCGCTTTTTTCTCTTGTTTATGTTTCAATGCATATAGCCAGAATCCTGATTCTTTGGTTTGGCCTGGAGATGTCAATAATAATGGTATTGCCAATCATGTGGATTTATTATATGTAGGAGCTTCTTATAACACTCAAGGCGAAGAAAGAGATCAAATCACAACGGATTGGGTCGGTAATCCTGCACCTTCTGGTTGGAATGATTTGTTTTTCACAACTGAAATGCCTTCTTTCGGTTTTGCTGATTGTGATGGAAACGGCATGATTGGGATGGAAGATGTCCTTACTATAGAAAACAATTATGGTCTTACTCACGATACGCTGTTCGAAGATCAATTCAACGATATCCCCGGTTCTTTCAACGAATTGTATTTCCCTCTAGATGAGCCCATCCAAGCACAAAGTGGGGATTCATATTCTATCGACTTGCATCTCGGAGATATATACAATGACATTCAAAATTTTTATGGCATTGCTTTTACTATAGAAGTCAATCCCAATTTTGTCAATTTGGGTTCTGTTTCTTTTGCTATTAATTCTGGTTGGATTGCCCCAAATGGAGGTGACTTGATAGATATCAATAAAAAAACCGACAATATTATCGAAGTGGCTCTGTCAAGAATAAACATGACACCTGTAACTGGGCATGGCCCAATAGGTACTCTTTCCATTGTAATAGAAGGAAATGTAACAGAACTTAGCTCCGAGCAAGAAATTATTCGTCTGGATAAAATCCATGTGGTGGATGAGTATTTATATGCCTATCAACAAATATTCGGTGGTAATATTACCATTGTGAATGGAGAGACTACAAGCAATAACACTGTCATAAGTGCCAATCGCCCCATAAAAATTTTCCCGAACCCTTCTTTAGATGGAAAATTCAGAGTATCCGGCTTGGATACCTATGAATCCTTATCCATCATAGATATTACAGGGAGAAGAACACAAGTAGAAATGTACGATCAAGAAATAAATTTAAATTCATTTCCCAAAGGAGTCTATTTCTTAGAAATAATGACTTCTGAAGGCAAATGGACAGAAAAATTGATGATTCATTAAAAACCCTTTTCAAGAAATATTTAAATCCTATTTGCATGAAAAAGTTATTCTTATTATTTGTCCTCGGCTTATGTTCCAATTGGAATCTGATGCAAGCCCAAAATATCAGCTATATTTATGGCACATTAATCTCTGCCAATGGCGATATCGTACCCAACCATTGTGGTATCATTGCTTATGATAATTGTGGAACGGTTTCACAAGATACTGTTTGCTCTAATCCAAATGGTAATATTTATTTGCAACTATCTACTTGCGATTCATTTGGTCTAGCAGAAGCTATTTTTTATT
>JAHDDR010000194.1 GCA_020629255.1 Saprospiraceae bacterium
AGAAAGAATCAAAATTGTTGCTAGCGGCAAAGTAATAACGGGTTTCCATATTTTTAGAGCCATTGCCCTTGGAGCCGACGCCTGTTATAGTGCTAGAGCGATGATGTTGGCTCTGGGCTGCATCCAAGCATTAGAATGCAACAAAAATAATTGCCCTACCGGTGTGGCAACACAAGATCCCGAATTGGTAGCAGGATTAGTGGTAAGTGACAAGAAAAAACGGGTAGCCAATTATCACAAAGAAACAGTGCATGGTTTTGTAGAATTGATGGCTGCGGCAGGCATTCGGAAGACGAAAGATATCAATCGTTCCCATGTGAGTAGGAGAATTAGTATGATAGAAACAAAAAGGTATGATCAGATATTCCCGGATTTGCCTAAAGGCTGTTTGCTCAATGAAGGAATGGTTCCTGAAACTTGGAAAAAAGATTGGAAGGAGGCAAATCCATCTCATTTTTAAAAAAGAAAAGAATCCCTTCTTTAGAGAGATATAGATGAATCACACTAAAATAATTAATATTCTGTTCACGTGAATTGTTTGAAGGAACCCTTTTCTTAGTGAGTTTTTGTATTTATCTGAGCTAACCTTAATTCAGATACAACAAAGTTAAGGACTTCATTTATTTTCGACATCACTATTTTTAGTGAAAAAAATATCTTTCTATTGAAATCATACCCAATTTTGGGAGTCTCCATCTTCTTCTAAAATCATAAGGCCATACTTGACCAATCCCAATGAAGATTTTACCCCCATTTTTTGAATCAGATTTTTACGGTAAGTACTGATGGTATGATCGCTCAAGTTCAATTTTTCAGCCATTTCTTTTGTTGAAAGATCCAAGGCTAGGCATTTCAGTATCTCCCTTTCTCGTTGAGACAAAAAGCTGAGCCCATTTTCCCGAGATTTATTAGGCTTAGGTGGACGTAATTTTTCCTGCTCTATTGTAATAGAAAGGGCAAATTTGTGTTTTCCATTAAGATGTTGAAATATTGTTTTCGTACAACCATATACAATTTTCCATTCACCTCGGTAATTTTTTAATTTATAAGTTAAATTGAGATGTCCGATATTTCGATCAGAAAAGAATTTTACAGATTCAACCAGAGCATACAATGTACTAGGATGAACCGTTTTGATATAATATAAATAATCCCAACCCTTTAGCCAATTGTTTTCAAAACCGTAAAATTCTTTGGCTTTATCATTAATATAAATAGGTCTGAAATGCTCAACATCATGAAGGGTCACCATTAAATCTGTAGCGTCATTTACAAGAGAATGAAATTTATTTTCATCAAAATCGCCATTTTCATTAAAGCTGAGATTTTTCAAAATCTTGTGATTCAGGCTCTCTAATATTTGTTCCAAATAAGTCATTGTAGTAATTGTGTGGGTCTAAATATTAAAAAATATTATCTTACTTGAGTTATTAACAATGGATTTACACGCCGATGGCAGATATTTTTTCAGAAGAACAGCGGAGTTATGTCATGAGTCGCATAAAAAATAAAGACACCCGACCAGAATTGATGGTTCGGAAATATCTCCATGCCCGAGGGTTCAGATATCGCCTTCACAATAAAAAACTCCCCGGTAGCCCAGATTTGGTCTTGAAAAAATACCGCTCGGTCATTTTTGTTCATGGATGCTTTTGGCATGGTCATAAACATTGCAAAACAGGAATACGTTTACCTAAAACAAGAACAGAATGGTGGAAAGAAAAAATAGCGAAAAATAGACGACGGGATATCAAGAAAGCAGCAGAACTTCTCAACCTCGGTTGGAATGTCATTACAATCTGGGAATGCCAACTCAAATCCAAAAATAGAGAAGCAACTTTGCAAGGATTGGTTAAAACCTTAGAAAAGAATCACCATTAAGCCATTAAACTACTATCTTTGCCGCCCGAACTTATGGATAAGCTAGAACAACATATAGAATCCGTCATATTTTCAAGCGAACAACCGATTTCCTTAAAAGAAATCAAGAATTGTTTGGAACAAAGTATGGAAGCCAAACTCAAGAAGGGTCTTCTTGAAGAAGCCATGCAAAATTTGCTAGAAAAATATCAAGGAGAAGAATTTGCTTTTGAGATTATTGAAATTAGCGGAGGATATCAATTCCTAACCAAAGGAGCCTACCACCATACCATTGGAACTCTCCTGAAGCAAAAAGCAAAAAAACGGTTGTCTAAAGCCGCCTTAGAAACCTTGGCTATTATTGCTTACAAACAACCCGTTACAAAATCAGAAGCAGAAGCGATTCGGGGAGTGAGTTGTGATTATTCTATTCAAAAATTACTAGAAAAAGAATTGATCACCATAGTAGGAAGAAGTGAAGGACCCGGAAGACCTCTTTTATATGCTACCAGCGAAAAATTCATGAATTATTTTGGTTTGAAGTCTATTCAGGATTTACCGAAACTTAAAGAATTTGCCACAGAAGAGAACACAATAGGAGAAGCAGCAGCAATCGATGAGACAATAGAAACAAAAGAAGCGAATTCTGAAACAGAAGAAGCTGCTGAAGATAAATATACACAGGAAGAACAAGAATTGATTATAGGAGAAATAAATGAAATGGTTCAAGAAGAAATTTCTGTTCCAGAAAATGATGTGGTTTCGATAGAAGAAACACAAGAAGACATCAACAAAACCAATGATCATGAAGAAGAACAACCCTAATAAAAAGCGTAAAAAAAAATCTCCTAAAAATCCATTCCATAAAAAAACACGACAACAAAAAAATCCCATCCAAGAGTCTAAATCTCCAACAAGCGATGGCATTGTTTTAAATAAATATGTTGCCTTATCTGGTATTTGTTCTAGAAGAAAAGCCGTAGAACACATCGAGAAGGGGGAGGTAACAGTAAATGGAGAAACGATTACTGTCCCATATCATAAAGTAAAGACTTCAGATGTCGTTCAATTCCAAGGGAAAACCATACAACCGGAAGATAAAAAAGTCTATTTGTTACTCAATAAGCCCACCAATTGCATTACCTCACTACATGATCCCGAAGGTCGGAAAACGGTTCTTGATATTGTTCAAGGAGCTTGCTCCGAGCGTATTTATCCGGTAGGTAGGTTGGACAGAAACACCTCCGGTTTACTCCTTCTTACGAATGACGGTGATCTCGCCAAAAAATTATCCCATCCATCCCATGAAGTAAAAAAGTTTTACCAAGTCCATTTAGATAAGCAAGTAGATCCTGAAGACATCGAAACGATCAAAAAAGGTTTTGATTTAGAAGATGGCCCCGTGGCAGTAGATGCCATAGGCATCGTTGAAGGCTCCAAAGGATTTGATGTAGGGATAGAAATTCATATTGGTCGGAATAGAATCGTTAGGCGAATTTTTGAGCACTTCGGATACCACGTAAAACGATTGGATCGGGTGTACTATGCCGGACTGACAAAAAAAGATTTACCCCGAGGTAGATACCGGTATTTAAGCCCAAAAGAAGTCGTTATGCTCAAGCATTTTGTATGATTTTCATCATTTTTTGAAAAAAAACACATCGACTTTGTACCCTTGTCCCCTTTTTACGTCCTAAATAAAGGGAAATCAAACTATATTTGTGTTGCACATCACAATTTTTACTATATTTAGAGACCTTATTTTAATCATAAAACGTATTACAAAATGAGAACCTTGCTTTTAGGCTTTCTCGTTTTCTTACTCTGGGCCATTGGATGCCGTTATTGGTATGTTTGTAAAATCAAAAACCATTGCGGACAAAAGGTGGAAGTTGTAGAAGACGTAAGGGCCAAGACTTTACGTTTAGTGGATAAGGACAAAACGATTTTGGAAAATTATGACCATTTCCGTTTTGATGCCAATTCTGCTGTTCCTGTCTTAAACGACAATAATAAATCTTTCATCGAGCAGGTTGCCAAATACCTAAAAGAAAATCCAGGTAAAACGCTTACTGTTGTAGGGCATTATCTAGAGAGTGAAAAAGATATCTCTATCGGATTTCATGAAAACATAGGTATTGCAAGAGCTGATCAAATTAGAAAATTATTGATGGCTCAGGGCATTACCGAAAATCGGATGCTACTCGATGCACAAATGGTTACTGGCGACGGTACCAACCTTTCCCAACCCGTTTCATTCCGACTTGCTGGCGACGATGCTGAATTGGTGGCCAATAACAATGGTGGTACGCCAGATGAGTATGATAACAACAATCCGGTAGGGGGACAAGCTTTCAGCTTCACGAACATGTCTTTCTCTGATGCTAATTTTGATTTCAACTCTGCTGTATTCAAACCCGGACCCGCATTTATTGCTTACGCCGATTCGGTGAAGATTTACTTGTCAGAGAATGATGAAAAATTTCT
Source organism: Saprospiraceae bacterium (assembly GCA_020629255.1). GTDB lineage: Bacteria > Bacteroidota > Bacteroidia > Chitinophagales > Saprospiraceae > JAHDCE01. Next base: position 4,348 of record JAHDDR010000194.1, read on the forward strand.
CAAACTAACAGGACATACCTGCGATATTGGCGGCGACGATGCTAACCTGAAACTAGGAAAAGCTAGAGCGAGGAGTGTTAGGGATTATTTCCGAAACTTAGGCGTAAAGACGAACATCGAAACGAACTCAGAAGGAGAAACGAACCCGGCATATTCCAACGAAACGGAAGCGACCAAATCCAAAAATCGGAGGGTCGTCGTCCAAATCAAATAGCAAAAACATCCTGAGCAAAATCTCAATTGCTCATTATTATTAGAAAACCATCTTAATTAAACCAAAGGGTCGAAAAGAAACCCTTTCTAAAAACTGGAATCACTATGGATTTTTTAACCCAGTTATTTTCAAGTTTGACAGCCAGAGACAGCTGGCTTGTTTTATTATTCCTTCTAGGAGCATTCCTTATCGGATTTATTACCGCTTGGTTGTATTGGAGGCGCAAGTGGAAATCTGTCAAAGCAGAATTGGATTTACGGACCAGTGAACTCAATACATTAAGAACCAAGTATGATGAGCTTTCTGCAGCAATGGAAATGAAAGAGGCTGATTTGAAAAAAGCACATTTGGAAATCGAAGAATTGACGGCAAGGGTTCGTCAATTAGAAGAAGAAAAAGGACGCTTACACGGCGATATATTTGCTGCTCGTCAGGATTTGGATAAATTGAATGCTGAAAAAGACGAACTTCTAATCAAAGAACAAGGCTATCTAACCCGCTTAGAAGATTATGATGATCAAGTATTGGGTCTGAAAACAAAAAATCAAGCACTTGCGGTACAAGCCGATCAAGATTCTAATGCTTTGAACGAATTGGCTCAATTACAGAGCAAATACAATGCGCTGAATCATAAGTTGGATCAAATCGAAAAGGAAAAATTAGAACTGAATGCCCAACTGCAAGAGAGTGTGGCATTGAGCCAATCTTATGTCGATTATGATGATTTGAAAGCTCGGTTAGGAACACTTACCGAAGAAAACGAATCTTTGAAAATCCGCTTGAGCGAAAGTCAGAATTCCAGTGCAGAAGTTGATGCACTCAATTCTCAAATCGAAGCATTGAAATCATCGAACCATGAGTTAACACTTAGGTTATCTGAAAGTACATCAATCAATGAATCAAGGGATGATTATGAAGCCCTTAAATCCAAAATTGGAGATTTAAGCGAAGAGAATGCAGATCTTAAAAGAAGGTTGGCAGCCCTTACGGTTCAGTTAGATGAGGCAAAATCTGCTCCTTTGGCTGTAGCCAATGAAGACGAAGAAGAAAGCAAAGAAGAGAAAGCATCAAAAGCACAAGCGTCTGTAAAAGCAGCATTGGGTTCTAAAATCAAAGCAGCTACGGCAGATGAAAAAGATGACTTGAAACTCATCAACGGTGTAGGGCCATTCATTGAAAAGAAACTCAATAATTTAGGAATTTATACCTTCGAACAAATCAGTCAATTCGATCACGAATTGATTGAGCAAGTAACAGATGCCATTCAGTTCTTCCCAGGAAGAATTGAACGGGATGATTGGGTAGGTCAAGCAAAAGCCTTGTTGGGTCAAAAAAATATGGGAACCTTAGGAGCTAAAAAAACAAAACGGCCCAAACCTGAAGATTTGAAAATCGTTGAAGGCATTGGTCCTAAAATTGAAGGATTATTGAAAGCTGGAGGAATTAATACTTGGGCAGAATTGGCTGCTGCACCGGTAAGCCGCCTTCAAGAAATATTAACTGCTGCCGGAGATCGTTACCGCATGCACAAACCGGATACTTGGCCGCAACAAGCCGGTTTGGCTGCCAATGGCAAATGGGATGAATTGGAAAAATTACAAGATAAATTGATAGGTGGCAAGAAAGCTTAAATCTTATTTATACCAACCATAAATGTATAGAGGCATCCGATTTTCGGATGCCTCTATCTTTTTTGGACGTTATATTTTATTCTGGAATTTCTTTCGGAGTAATAGAAGGAATCGGATCCTTCACCCTATCCCACATGAAAAAATGTACACCACCTCCATAGACCCAACCTTTGTGTCCCTTTTGGGTTTGGACATACAACCAAGGATCATTCATTACTTCCACCCCATTGCTGATTTTCTCCCTGAAATCTGTTCTCTTTTCTAAAAATTTAACCTCATCATGAAGGTTCAATTGGGCAAGGATACTAGAATCCCGGCTAGGACCTTTCCTCACTTTCAAATCTTGAAGGGTAACATACAAAGGAGTATAGCTTTTTCTTACAGCCGCTTCGTTGCTTTCCCTTCCCACAACTTCCGTATTACCATAACTCGGAGGAGGAGGAACAAAGGTAGAAGCAGAACCATTGTTGTTCTCTTCTTCGCCCAAGTCGTAGGTTGGAGAAAGGGGATTGTCTGCAGCAGCAGGAGAAACGAGTTCTTCCTCGTTTTCTGGTTCAGTAGAACTTGTGGTGGACGGGGTTGTGCTACATTTTGAAAAAGCCCAAGCCAGTGCACATAAAAGAAATACAACAATAAAAATGACTTCCATATTGGGAAGCAAATTTTTCGTATTAAGCCCCTTTTTGGATTTTCTACGTGTTTTTTTTTGTTCAGCCATGAAAAAATGGTTTACTCATAACAAGGGAGCAATTATTTTGAACCCAAGCAGAAATTAGAAATCGTTTGTAAAATAAAACATAAATTGCATATCAATAAAAACATACAACGATTTTAATGATATGTCCGATATATTATACAAAATAGCGATTACAAAAATTCCCGGAATAGGTGCAGTAACAGCCAAGCAACTGATTGCTTGGTGTGGTGGAGTCAAAAATGTATTTCAGGCATCCAAAAAAGATTTATTAAACATTCCGGGCATTGGGCAAGCAACGGTTAAGAACATACAAAACCAAGAATATCTACAAGAGGCAAAAGAAGAATTAATATTCATACAAGAAAATAACATCCAAACTTTATTCTATTTGGACGACAATTACCCCAAGCGATTGACTCATTTTAATGATGCCCCGATACTCCTCTATTATAAAGGGAATGCAGATTTGAACCATCCTAGAATTGTAGGAATTGTAGGTACTCGAAAACCAACGGAATGGGGCAAAAGTTATTGTGAAAAATTGGTAGAAGAACTTAAGGCTTATGATGTGCTTGTTATTAGTGGCTTGGCGTATGGTGTAGATATTACAGCCCACAAGAAAAGTGTAGAAATGGAGATTCCCACCATCGGTTGCTTAGGGCATGGGCTTCATATGATTTATCCAGCGAAGCACAAATCGGTGGCTAAAAAAATGTTAACCAATGGTGGATTATTGACCGAATTCACGTCCAAACAAAAACCGGATGCTCCACACTTCCCGATGCGAAATAGGATTATAGCTGGCATGAGCGATGCCCTGATTGTTATAGAAACAGCAAGGAGGGGCGGCTCAATGATTACCGCCGAAATTGCCAATCATTATAATAAAGATGTTTTTGCCGTTCCGGGTAGGATAAGTGATCCCAATTCGGAAGGTTGCAATTTGCTCATCAAATCACATAAAGCCCAATTAATGGATTCAGCTAGAGATATTGGTTTTATTATGAGATGGGAAAAAGAAGGCAAGAAAAAACAAGGGCAACAAAGGGAATTATTCATCGAATTGAGCGAGGATGAAAACAAAATAATGGAGACCCTTCATCAGAAGGAAAGCGAAGCGGTGGACGCCATCAGTTATGAGACGGGATTTCCTCAAAGCCAACTAGCAGGTTTGTTATTGAATCTAGAATTTAAAGGCGTGATAAAAAGTTTGCCTGGTAAAAGGTATATGATAGTCTAGGAGCATGTTTAAATTTAACACTTTGGACTAAAAACGCACTTATTTTGATTATT
>JAHDDR010000195.1 GCA_020629255.1 Saprospiraceae bacterium
GATTTGTTTTGATATTAAGTTGGAAAAGAATCTTCCTCCCTTATTTTAAGGAAGGAAGATTTCAGGATCATCAATGACAATATTCATCAGCAATTTTGATGACTTTGGAAATGATTTCCATGCCTTCATCAATTTGAGCTTTTGTTACATTGAGTGGTGGAGCGATGAAAATGAAATTCCACTTTACAAAAGTAAACATGCCCAATTCCCTCACTTTGGCCACCATTCGAGCTGTGGGTTTGGCTTCATCTCCTTTGGCATTCCAAGGAACGGTAGGTTCTTTGGTTTCTCTATTTTTGACCAATTCGATGCATCCCAATAATCCGGTATTTCTAAAATCACCGATAGAAGGATGTTTTAGTCTGAGTTCTTCTACTTTTTGCTCGACATATTTACCCATGATGGCGGCATTATCAACGAGGTTTTCGCTTTGCATGATTTCCAAATTGGCAACACCCGCAGCACAAGAAACAGCATGGGCAGAATAAGTCAATCCGATAGCCATATAGTTATCGTTGAAAAATTCAGCAATTTTATCGGTTACGATAGTGCCTCCTAGAGGTAGGTAACCTGAAGTCAATCCCTTAGCGACACACATGATGTCTGGGGTTACTCCATGATTGTCAATTCCGAACCATTTGCCAGTTCTGCCGAAGCCGCTCATTACTTCATCGCATATCAAAAGGATGCCATATTTGTCGGCTAATTTTCGCATGCCTTTCCAATAATTGGGTGGGTATTTGATACATCCTGAAGAACCGGATTCGCCTTCCATTAAAATGGCGGCAACAGAATGAGGATTCTCGTATTTGAGAATTTGTTCCAAATTCCTCAAAGCCATTTCGCCACATTCTTCTATGGTGGATGTTCCCCAGGGACAACGATAGAAATATGGGTTTTCGATGTGAACAAAATTGGGAGCTTGTTGGCTATCAACCGCATGTCTTCTTGGATCACCACAAGCAGACATCGAACCATAGGTCGCACCATGATAGGAACGGTATTGTGTGATGATTTTGTAACGTCTGGTGTACATCCTTGCCATTTTAATGGCATTCTCTACCGCTTCAGAACCACCTAAGGTAAAGAATGTTTTAGTCAAATTACCAGGCGTGATTTCTGCCAACATCTTTCCTAAGGTTCCTCTGGCTTCGGTCGCCATGCCAGGATAGACAAAACTTACTTCCCGCATTTGCTTTGCCACCGCTTCCGTGATCCGTTGATCCCCATGTCCAATATTTACATTCATGAGTTGGGATGAAAAATCAATGTATTTTTTACCATCCCTATCATAAATATAAATGCCTTCGCCTCTATGTGCATTAATTGGATTTAAACCAGCTTGTTTGCTCCAAGAGAACAAGGTATAGTCCAAACAATTTTGTCTGATTTCTTGCTTTTTATCTATTACTTCCATGTTTTCGATTAATAATTAACAATTATAATTAATAATTATTAGTTAGCTCATCCAGTTGGTTTTATCTTCTGGGTTCCACTTGGTCGTGGTCTTCTTATTTTGAGTCCAGAATTCGATAGAACTTTTTCCGGTAATATCACCCACACCGAATTTGGATTCGTTCCAACCACCAAAAGAGAACGGTTCACGAGGAACAGGTACGCCAATGTTCACTCCAATCATTCCGGCAGATGCTTTTTCCATCACACGTTTTGCCAAACCTCCGTTTTGTGTGAAAACGGCTGCTGCATTACCATAGTTAGAACTATTTTCGATTTGGATGGCTTCGTCTAAATCTTTGGCTCGTATAATAGAAATGACCGGTCCGAAGATTTCTTCTTTGGCTACTTTCATATCCGTTGTTACATAGTCGATGATGGTAGGGCCTACATAGAATCCGCCTTCTTTACCGGGAACGGTGGCTCCTCTTCCATCGACTAAAATTTTGGCGCCTTGTTGTTCTGCTTCGGTAATATATCCTTCGATCCTTTCTTTGGCTTCTTTGCTAATCACAGACCCTAAGTTTTCACCCGGAACAATGGTTCTCGCTTCGATGATCATCCTATCAATAATATGTTGAATTTTATCTACGCCGACCATGACTGCTGCTGCCATGCAACGTTGTCCGGCACAACCCGACATGGATGCGACCACATTATTGGCGGTCATTTCCACGTGTGCATCGGGTAAAACGAGCAGATGGTTCTTTGCTCCGCCTAGAGCCACGCATCGTTTCAAATTAGAAGAGGCTCTTTTATAAACGATTTTAGCGACATGGGTGGATCCAACAAAAGATACCGCTTCAATACCTTCATGATCGCAGATAGCTTCTACAATTTCTTTGCCTCCGTTCACCACATTGAAAACGCCGTCCGGTAATCCGGCTTCTTTCAGAAGTTCTGCCATTCTCATCACACTTAAAGGAACCAATTCTGATGGCTTGACAATGACAGTATTTCCTAGTACGATGGCATTGGGGACAGTCCAGTGTGGAACCATATTGGGGAAATTGAATGGGGTTATACAAGCCACAACTCCTATGGGCTTCCGTTCTATTCTACATTCGACACCTCGGCTTACTTCTTGTATTTCGTTGGTGATGATTTGAGGCATAGAAACAGCAAATTCGCACAATTCTATGCTTTTCTCAACTTCAGCCCTAGATTCGCCATAAGTTTTACCATTTTCGAGTTGGACGAGTTTTGATAATTCATCAATATTCTCTTCCAGAAGTGAACGATATTTGAAAAATACCTGAATTCTTTCTTTTAATGTTTTGGATGACCAGAGAGTGAATGCTGTTTTAGCGGCCTGTACCGCTTCACTAAGTTCTTTCATTCCACTCATGGGAAGGTTTGAAATGATTTCTCCTGTCAAAGGACTCAAAACATCCATAGAATTTTGACCATTTCTTGAAAATTCTCCATTGATGAAATTTTTCACTTGTGGTTGCTTCATTGATTCCATAATGATAAAAATTTGAATACTTTTTTATTACTTGGCAATTCACATTCTGAATTGCATTTAAAATATTGTTATATCTATTCTTTTGATTTAGAGCATTATCAAATTTGCTCTATTTAAAAGATAGCTTCCAAAGGTATGGATAATTCTTTATTCTGAAAAAAAAAGGAAACAAAGTTGTAAGATTTAATCGAATTAAGATATTTTGGTGCGATAATGCAACAGGAAAGGAATAATATATTTGGGAGGCAATTGCAAGTTTTGTTGGAACAACTCCTTAGACCTTTTGACCCCATGAAGATTCTTCATGCGGGTTGTAGTGATGGCAAATATATGGAATTGGCTCATTTTGGAGTGGATGCTGATGAGGATAATATCAGCATGGCTGCTTCCCGATTTCCTGAAAAAGATTTTATGGTGGCGGATTTATTGGATGTTCAATTTCCGGATACTTCTTTTGATGTTATATTTTGTAGTTTTGAGTTATTATCTTGGGAAAAAGAAAAAACTATTTCTTTTTTTGAAAAGGCATATTCGTTATTGCGGCCGAATGGTCAATTTTTATTTGTTTTGCCTTCGGCGAATCGATCACACCCCAAGGAGATTGAAAAGTATGATTTGAAAGGAGTCAAAGGGCTTTTTCCTGAAAACAAATGGGATTATAAAGGAGTTTATGGTTTGCAATTTTTGCCGAGGATGAATGTGCCTAAATTCCTGGATTCTTTTTGGAATAAGTTGGATGATTTATGTTGTCAATACTTTTCACCGGAATCAGCCAATTATATCTTGGTTATTATGCAAAAAGAAGACTATGCTTTTTATAAGAGGATAAAATAATTTAAGTTTAGAAATATTTATGAAAAAATTCATACCTAAATTTATTCGATTGAATTTTAAATTAACTACCCGATATTTTAAAGATTTGGGGAAAGGGAATTTAAATAAATTTGCAAAGTCAGATCGGGAATCTTTGCATTATAATGGAATGGTGGAAACAATCCAACCCATCATCGCTTCCGAATATTCGGATAATATTTATCATAATATAAAGTTGGCATCCAAAGAAATTTCTAGACTTCAATTATTTCCAGGAGAAATTTTTTCTTTTTGGAAAGTATTGGGGAAGCCGACAAAAGGTAAAGGGTATAAAATAGGGCCTTCTATTGTGAAAGACGAATTGGTGAATGAAGTAGGAGGGGGGCTTTGTCAGTTGGCGGGGCTCATGTATCATACGGCTTTAAAAGCCGGACTAGAAATTGAAGAACGCTATCCACATACCAAAGATATTTTTTCAGAAAAAAAATCTTATACTCCTCTTGGAGCCGATGCAGCGGTGGTATACGGTTACAAAGATTTGAGAATTAAAAATTCAAGAGGGTTTTTAATTAAATTTACTTTCGTGATTAAAGAACATGAAATTGCATGCCGTATCTTTTTAGAAGATAAAATCGATCCTTTTACAACTCAGTTTGAAAATCAAAATGAAGGTGATAAAAAAAAGGTAATTACTTTTGTTGTGGATTATAAAGGAGAAAAAGAGATGGTGGCAGAAAGTGAATATTTAATGTAATTATAAATTAGACATAGCAGGTGGCAAAGAATAAAAAAAAATATTATGTAGTCTGGGTTGGGTCTAAAACCGGTGTTTTTGAAACTTGGGCAGAATGTTTGTTATATACTAAAGGTTATCCTAATGCGAAATATAAATCTTTTTCCACACGTTATGAGGCGGAAGATGCATTTATGGGGGTAGAACATATTCCGAGTACGAAGAAAAAAAGTGAACCAGCCATTCGTGATTTTAGCAAAATTCCGGAAATCATTTTAGATAGTATAGCTGTGGATGCTGCTTGTAGTGGCAACCCCGGCAAAACGGAATACAGGGGGGTGATAACAAGCAGCAGTGAAGAAATATTTAGAATGGGACCCTTCGAAGGCGGCTCGAATAACATCGGAGAATTTTTAGCTTTGGTGCATGGCATTGCTCAAATGAAAAAAGAAGGAAAAAATGATAAAGTCATTTATTCCGATTCCAAAATAGCAATGGGGTGGATACGCAAGAAAAAATGCAATACAAAAATAGAACGGACGCGTGAAAATGCAAAACTTTTTCACTTGGTAGATCGAGGAGAAAAATGGTTAAAAGAAAATACTTTTTCAAATCCTCTAGTAAAATGGGAAACCAAAAAATGGGGAGAAATTCCTGCGGATTTTGGAAGGAAATAAATGATGAATCACAAAAAAAAGTCCTCCGCAATTAATTGCGGAGGACTTTTTTCATTTATAAAAGGTAAGAAATTTAATCATTATAAAATACTTTGATCCCTTTTCTTTTTCCATCTACATATTTAACCACATAGGCCCTGTCATATCCTCTGGCACGAACCTCATCCCGAGCAGCTACGGCATCTTCCTTATTATAATAATTACCTAGCATAATCCTGACCAAATCTTTACTCGAAATATATTCTGTTTCGATGCCTCCAATATCTTCCATTTCGGTATATTTAGATTTTCTAAAATACTTCATGGCTTCCATCTGAACCTTATAATAAATACCCGCATCCGACGAAACATTATTCAGGTGGTGTCTGCTTCCTCCTTCTGATGAGCTACCTGAATCATACGAAGAAGAACTGCTAGAACTACTTGCAGTAGAATTACTGCCTGTTTCATAAGGAGAAGGATCAAAAGTAATATGTCCGGTAACGTTAATGTCGCTTGGAGTATGAGTCGTACTTGTACTAGTCGTTGGCTTATAAGGTTCAGGAGCATAAGTTGTAGGGTTAGAAACTTCGGGGTACGTTGTTACAGGTGTTGTTGTAACTGCTGGGGTATTGATTGTATTTGTACTAGGCGTTGTATGGATGGTTGTAGAAGGTTCAGAACTTACTGATGGCGTACTAACAACGGTTGAGCTAGTTGTACTTGTACTAGGCGTTGTAACTACCGGACTTGTTGTAGTACTGCTTGTCGAAACCGCATCAGGAAGTTCTACAACAGGTCTTTCTACAACCGGTTCTGGAGTGCTGATGACCTCAGGTTCTTCGATAACAGTTTCTACTACTTCAGTAGTTACAGATGGAGAAGGTTCTTCCTCCTCAAAAGTAGGGAGTTCGATCATATCTACTTCCGGTTCTTTAATTTCAGGTTCCGAAGGAGTTGTTGTCGGTGGTGAAGGGACAACAGGCTGGCTGCTGACAATGGTTTCTGAAGATGATTCTTTAGCCAAGACCAAATCTTTATTAATAGAACCCGTTCCTTCCGAAATAAGTAATTCCAACATAAACATATTGTGCCCTTTTTTATCAGCTTCAACCACATATTTCTTTTCCTCCATTAAAGGGAAGGTGTAAGAGCCATCCAAGGTTTGTTGGGTAATGAGTTTTCGTTTGTCGTCGTCATCTAACTCATACAATGCGACATCAACACCAGAAAGACTTTTGCCTTCACCATCCAAAATTTTACCGGATACAACTAATTCATCTTCGATACTCATTGAACCAACACCAAATTCAAAAATATCTTCATCCGTTGTGCCTAGTTTACTCAAATCATGGCTTCTATTAGAAATGAAAAAACCATGCTCGGCATTTTTTTGATAAATATAATATCTATCATCAGCTGATGAATTGAAGGGTTTCTCTAAATTCTTCGGCCTTTCCCAATCGAATTTACTTCCTTTGGTACTAAAAATATCAAAACCTCCATAACCAATTTGTCCATCAGAACTAAAATAAAGTGTTTCTGAAGCCTCATCATAAAAAGGAGTGATTTCATTGCCTACGGTATTGACTTTACTTCCTAAATTCTTAGGAAAAGTAAAATCCAAACTCTTGCTATTAATTTCCCGGCTGATGTACCATAAATCCATACCTCCTTTACCACCTTCTCTGTCGGATGCGAAATAAATAATTTCGATACCGTCAACATGAACCACATTCGGATGGGTGGAAGTCGCCGTTTCATCATTCACATAATCCGGAAGGATGATGGGATCCGACCATTTACCATTCGGTTTGCTTTCTACAACGTAAATATCACACTTGGAGATATAAGAATTGGTGGCATCACATTGTGTAAAATAAAATCTGCTATTATCTGGGGCAAAGGATACATTACCATAATGATCCCTTGAAACATTGGAAAAAATCTTTTCTGTGGATTTGCTTTGAGTCCATTCTCCTTCCAATTTCTGAGAACGGTAAATTTTGGAGTTACCATCCACATCTGAAGAGAAATACAATATATCATCTGTATAGGGAAGGGGAGCATATTCCATTTTTGGACTATTGATATTATCAGATAAATGTTGGATAGGGATATCCGCACCTTCTACACCGGCATTTTTGATGCCCAACTCGCAACCTAGTATTTCATTTTGTACAAGCTGGGATACATTTGTATAATCATCACCTTTATAACTGTTGATGAAATACACGAATTCCCGACTGGCTTCATCATATTGTTCTAGACTTTTTAAAGATCTTGCATATTTAAGACCTACTTGGTGGTAGGTGTCATTCATGTCCTTAACGGGTTTGTAAGCCTTTGCTGCCTTGGCATAATCCTTAATGATAAAAAAGCAGTCTCCGGCCTTATTGGCAAGTTCTGTTTTCTTCGGTTTCAATTTCCAGGCTTTGAAATATGAATCACCGGCCTCTGCAAATTTCCCTTCTTCAAAAAGTTGCTCTGCATTGGAAGATAATTTCTTCCAACTGTCCTGAGCGTGTAAATAACTTAAACTAAAAGCTAATAAAAGGGTGGTTAATAATACTGAACGTAGCATAGGTATATTGTTTAATTCTATTTAGTATGGAGAATGATGTTTTCAATTACTTTAGGAAAGTGTTCATGTTCGAGTTGCTGTACTTTTTTAGCAATGTCTTCAGGAGTATCGTTGGTTGTAACCTTACATTTTGCTTGGAAAATGATTTCTCCTTTGTCATATTCTTGATTGACAAAATGTATAGTGATTCCCGTCTCTGGTTCTTCTGCTTCTTTCACTGCTTTGTGGACATTCATGCCGTACATTCCTTTCCCCCCATATTTGGGTAATAATGAAGGATGGATATTGATGATTCTATTATCAAAATTTTTAATAACATGTTTTGGAATCAACCACAAAAAGCCCGCCAGAATCACAAAAGATATGTTAAAATGTTCTAAGGTGTTTT
>JAHDDR010000011.1 GCA_020629255.1 Saprospiraceae bacterium
GTTATGGCATCATTATTTATTATTTCCAAATTTCCACTAATAAAAGTGAGGTTAGATAGATTATTCAAGTTTATGATAGGATCATTACTATTGGCTCCATTAATGAGAAGATTACCATTAATTACTGTTGTACTCGGATCAAAAGCATTCATTTCTGTTTGGGTGGTAATTGTTACATCTTGGGAGAAGCAAATGGTAGTTAGTAATAAAGTGAGAAAAGAAGTGATAAATAATTGAAGGAGAGATTTCATTGTTTTGGTGTTTAATTAATGATTAAGCACCAAATATAAGGTTTTTATGGTTGTTTTTTGGGATCTTAACTTTTGAGGATTAATTCAATACCTTTGTTCTGGCATTCTTTTATGAATAGCAGTTTTTGAGCCCTTGATGAAAGGTGTGTATTAAAATATTTGCTAGCTTCTCTTTACCTTTAATCCTTTATGACAGATACAACTTCTATATCGTTACGCAAGGCAGTAGGTTGGATGTTCAATTCACGCCTGAGATGGGTGTACCATGTTTTGTTTTGGATGTTCATCTATTCGGATGAGCTTCTTTCATTTGTAGGCATCACAGAAGAAATGGAAGATATATGGACCATTCCCTTTTCTCTTATCGTGGATATGATTGTTGTCTATGCCGTTATTTATATTTTGTTGCCCTTATTTTTATTAGTAGGGAAAATTGGGAAATTCATTTTCTTTTCCTTGTTCCTAATTTTATTAAATACGAGCATTCTTTTTTTACTGTGGAATTCTTTAGAGGTCTTACAAGAAGAACCTTTTACTATATTAGCAACGATGTTCCTTTCGATTTTTGTTCATTCTGGTTTAATGGTTGGTTTTGCAACAGGGATTAAAGTGTTTAAAAATTACATCCTGCAAGAAAATAGGATGAAAAAACTAGAAACTGAAAATTTGAAAACCGAATTGGTTTATTTGAAAAATCAAATCAATCCTCATTTTTTATTTAATTCATTAAATAATATTTATGTATTGAATCGGAAAGATCCAAAAATGGCCTCCGAATCCATTTTATTGTTATCCGATTTATTGAGATATCAATTATATGAATGTAATCATGATGAAGTGCTCTTGTCTGGAGAAATAGAAAACCTGAAAAATTTTTTAGGTCTAGAACAATTACGAAGCGAAAATCGAGAATTGATTTTCGATGTGAAAGGAAATGCCGCAGGATGTAAAATCGCTCCTTATATATTTTTACCCTTTGTAGAAAATGCCATTAAACATAGCAACAGTTCCAATAACGAAAAAGGATATTTGAAAATTAATTTCGATGTAAAAAATAATGAAAAAATACTTTTTACCATTGAAAATTCAAAACCCGAATTTCCTTTAATAACCGAAACAGGAGGCATTGGCTTGAGTAATGTTCAAAGAAGGTTGGAATTGGTGTATCCGAACCAGCATATGTTAGAAATAGAAAATTCTGAAAAATATTATAAAGTAATTCTAAGTATCCAACCAATAAATACCGCATCATGAAATGTATCATTGTGGATGATGAACCTTTGGCCCGTGAAGGAATGGAATTAAATGTGAAAGAAATGGGTTTTTTGGAATTGGTGGGACAATTTCCAAATGTCGTTGCTGCCAATGCCTTCCTAGCAGGAAATGAAGTGGACTTGATGTTTTTGGATATTCAAATGCCAGGCATTACAGGAATAGATTGGTTGAAAAATTTGCAACATCCGCCTATGGTGATTTTTGCCACAGCATATCCGGAATATGCCCTAAAAGGTTTCGAGCTAAATGTAGTGGATTATTTGTTGAAACCCATCCGCTTAGAACGTTTCATGAATGCAGTGAACAAAGCCAAAGAAATTTATGATTCCAAGAAAAAAGAAAAAAACAAAGAACCAAAAATCGAAAAAGAAAATAACTATACTTATATAGCAGCAGATAGAAAATACATTAAAGTCTTTTATGAAGATGTTATATATATCGAAGGGATGAAAGATTATGTAGTAGTGCATACGAAAGGACAAAAAATAATGCCTGCTATGAACCTCAAGACAATATTGAAACAATTGCCTTCTTCTATTTTTGTTAGAGTCAATAAATCATATATTCTGAATGTCAATTATATTCAAAGTGTAGACAATGATTTTATTGTAATGGAAAAGATGGAAATTCCCTTAGGCCGCACTTACAAAGAACATTTCATTAATAATTATATCAGAAATAATTTATTGAAAAGATAGAGTAGGTTCCCGATTTGGTGTCTGTTCATATTTTGGTGATGCAAGTTTTTTACATTATTAAAATAATTTATATTCTTAATTGAATAACCCTATATTTGTGCCGAATATTTAACAAAAAATCAACATTATGAGAGTTATTTTTACAATTCTTTTATTTTTCTTTTATTTTAATTCTATTGTTATTGCTCAAGCACCCTTTGTTACTATTTGGCAATCGGATGCGGCAGAATTGTCTTCAACAAATGATCAAATTACATTTCCCGGAATAGGAAACTATAATATTGCATGGGAAATGGTAGGGAATCCTGGCATTAATGGTACGTTATCCGGTACAGGAACGACCACAGTTATTTTTCCTTATCCCGGAACCTACCGATTGAGTGTAACGGGAGGCTTAGAACAATTTCGGTTACAAAATATTAATTTTACCGATAGGCAAGAAATAATGAGTATTGAAGCCTGGGGTGATATAGCTTGGACATCTATGACAGAAGCTTTTAAAGGAGCCGTAAATCTTACTTATGCTGCAACAGATGCACCAGATTTATCCAATGTTACTTCATTGTCTTCCATGTTTTACGATTGCCCATTATTTAATGGTAATTTGAATAACTGGAATACCTCCACAATTACGAATATGTCTCGCATGTTTTATGAAGCAGAATCCTTTAACGGAAATATTAGTTTGTGGGATGTTTCGAGTGTAAATAATATGTCTTATATGTTTTATAAGGCATATGCCTTTAACCAAGCAATAAGTTTTTGGGATGTATCTAACGTACTCGACATGTCTTATATGTTCGCTAGTTATGCCGTTATTTATCCTATGGCTTTTAATCAGTATATAGGAGGATGGAATGTGTCTAATGTTACTGACTTTACAAGCATGTTTCATTTCTGTATAGATTATAATCAGGATATGTCTAATTGGAATGTATCGAATGCTACAAGTTTGAACTGCATGTTTTATTCTGCCCATAGCTTTAATCAGGATATTAATAGCTGGAATGTGTCCAATACAACTGATTTTGGATATATGTTTTATGATGCAGAGGTGTTTAACCAACCTTTGGATCAGTGGAACACAATTAATGCATTAGATATGTACTATATGTTTGGTCATACAGATTTCTTTAATCAAGATATAGGATCTTGGAATGTATCTAGTGTACAAGATATGACCGGTATGTTTTTCTTTTCTGATAGATTCAATCAGTCCCTTAATTCTTGGAACGTATCTAATGTCATGGATATGAATAAGATGTTTCGTAATGCACAAACATTTAATCAACCCTTAGCCTCTTGGAATGTGTCTAATGTTACTGATATGAGTGAAATGTTTCGAGATGCTGATTTCTTTAATCAAGATATAGGATCTTGGGATGTATCAAGTGTTACGGATATGGAATTTATGTTTTCCCTGGCATCAGCTTTTAACATGGATATAGGGAACTGGAATGTTTCAAACGTTACCAATATGCGTTATATGTTCGAATTTGCATACAATTTTGATCAAGATATCAGTAATTGGAATGTTTCAAACGTTACCAATATGGAGCGGATGTTTTATGGTGCAGATATATTTAATCAGCCTATTGGTTCATGGGATGTGTCCAGTGTAATTACGATGTCCCAAATGTTTCGTTTTGCAGATTTGTTCAATCAGGATTTGAGCAATTGGAATACGCCCAGCCTTACGGATATTGAAAGTATGTTTTATTATGCTGATAATTTTAATCAAAGTTTGGGTAATTGGGATATATCGAATGTTACAGTCATTGGAAATGTATTCAGTAATACAAGCATGTCTGTAAGCAATTATGATAATACCTTAATTGGATGGGCAAGCCAGAATGTTCAACCTAATATTTCAGTATCAGCATCTGGGGTGGATTATTGCAATGGCGAAGCAGCAAGGCAAAGTCTCATTGATAATCATGGTTGGAATTTTTATTCTGATACTAAATTATGCCCTCCTATGGTAACAACTTGGCAAACGGATAATACTGGAACTTCTGGAAATAATCAAATCCTAATTCCTGCAACGGGATCTTCATATAATATTATTTATTCCAAAATAGGAAGCCCTTGGATAAGTGGAACGTCAAATGGTAATGGTCCTGGCCCTACTACACTAACTTTGCCAAGTGCAGGAACATATGAGATTAGTATTTCTGGCGATTTCCAAGCATTGGACTTTTTCAATAATAGTGGCGATCGGTTAAAAATCCTAAGCATTGAAGAGTGGGGTGCAACAGCTTGGTCATCTTTTTTCGCCGCTTTTTACAGATGCGAAAATTTGAACATCACCGCTACAGATGCCCCAAATTTCATGGGAGTAACAAGCTTGTTCGGAATGTTCGAAGAATGTACAAGTTTAAACGCCGATTTAAGCCATTGGGATGTGTCAACGATAACGAACATGTCAAGAATGTTTAAGAATGCTTCTTCTTTTAATCAGGATTTAGGTAATTGGAATGTGTCTAATGTAACCAATATGAGTTCGATGCTAGATCAGACATCTTTGTCATTAGAAAACTATGATAATACGATAATCGGATGGTCCAGTCAACCTGTTCAGCCTAATATAACCCTAGGTTCAAGTGGTTTGGAATATTGCGAAGCCAAACCCGAAAGGCAAGCGATGATCAATACTTCAAATTGGACATTTTCAGGAGATACTTACGCCTGTCCATTTACCGATATTTATGTAGACCATACAGCAACGGGTACCAATGATGGAACCTCTTGGACCAATGCATTCACCGATTTGCAGTCGGCCTTAGCTTTAGGGCAAGATCACCATATCCACATCGCAAAAGGAACCTACAAGCCAACATCGGGACTGGTTAGAGGAATAGCCTTCGAAATTGGTCATCGAGTTCATCTATATGGAGGTTATCCCAATGGAGGAGGAACAAGAAATGTTTCAACCAACCTCACCAATTTGTCTGGAGAAATAGATGATATTGCTGGTTTTACGGGCAACTCCTACCATGTGGTTAAGGTTGCCGATGTTTTTGATGTGGTTCTGGATGGAATTATTGTGAGAGATGGAGCAGCAATTGATCCCGCTTCCTTTGGTCGTGCAAGAGGAGGGGGGCTTTATCTGAAAAATACAACCATCACTTTAAATGATGTTGAAGTAAAATGGAACAAGGCAATATATGGAGCGGGTCTATTTGCCACCTTGTCTCCGGAAGTGAGAATCATAAATTCTGAATTTAAAAAAAATACAGCCGATTATGGTTCGGCATTATACCACAGCAACGAAACGAACATGTTCATCGAACATTCTAAAATTGTTGATAATACGTCGTTGAACCGTTGTGCGATAGAAATCAATAATTCATTATACACAAAAATCGAAAACAGTATTATCGCAGACAACGCATCAACGAATGCGAATGCGATAGCCTTCATTGCTACAAATCGAGATCAATCTTGTGATATTACCAATACAACCATTGTTGGGGAAAGCAAGAATAAAAATTTAATTACGATTCAAATCGGTTACAACGATCAAATGGATTTGACGATGAATAACTCCATCGTTGCTCATCAAACAGCATCTTTTGATAAGAATGTAAAAGCTTTCAATAATGGAGTCTTGAATTTTAATCACAACCATTGTTATTTCCAAGGAACTACAGTTATCGGAAATGGAACGAATACTTTGTTTTCCGATATGGATGGTGGGTTACAATTAAATTCCGATTACTCGGTAGCGGATTGTTCGCCAGTGGTAGACGCCGGAAATAATTCTTTGGGTGTAGGTGCGACGGACTATTTCGGGAACCCTCGATATTACAACACCATAGACATCGGTGCTTACGAAGCCCAAGCCGTTTGTAAAACATTTGCCAAAGAAAATACGAGAGAGGAAGAAGGTTCTTTCTCCATATATCCCAATCCTACTTCAGGTAAAATTTTCATTCAAACAACACTAGAAAATCCAAGCATCATCATCACCAATATGCTGGGGCGAGAATTAATTTTTACGCAAGAAATGGAAGTGGATTTGAGCCATTTGTCCAAGGGTTTGTATTGGGTGCGTGTATTTGAAAATGGATCATTGCATGGTGTCCAAAAAATGATAAAAAATTAATTAAATTCATGATGAAATCTAGAGGCCATCTCAAAGAGGCATTTTCCAAAAACACTTTGAGACGGCTTCTAATCCATTGTAAAAGACCTTCTGGAATTTCTTGCCCTAAGTAGTGAATTCCTTTTATTCACTCAATTCTTGTATTCATAAGGAATTTCCATTTATACATCAGAATAACACTTTCATCAAGTATTATAGGGGTGTCATATATTATGTAGGGATGAATAGAATTCTCTTGATTATATTTGTCCTCGCACTTAAGATATGTTTTTAAAATGTTTTCCATCATGAAAGAAATTTTTACTTCAATTATTTTAGCCCTATTGTTTATCAATGTCTCGTTTTCACAGGCCCCCTTTGTTACCACTTGGCAAGTTGCAGATACCAATATAAAATTTCCGGGCATAGGAGATTACCAAATTGATTGGGCAGAAGTCGGAAATCCATGGAATTCAGGCACTAAAATGTCTTCGGGTTATCCTACAACATATGTTGATTTCCCTTCTCCGGGGACATATGAAATCAGTGTAACAGGAAATTTGGAGCAAATGCAATTCCAAAATATCAGCACCAGTGAACGAGAAGAATTTAAGAGTATAGATGCATGGGGAGACATTGCTTGGGTTTCTATGGAAAATGCTTTTGAGGGCTGTAGCCATATGGAATATAATGCATCCGATGCCCCGGATTTATCAAATATTACCTCTTTGTCCTATATGTTTGCCAATTGTGAACTCCTGAATGGAAACCTGAACAATTGGAATACATCCACCATTACAGACATGTCATATATGTTTTTAGGTACGGACGTTTTCAATGGAGCTATAGATCAATGGGATGTCTCCAATGTGATGAATATGTCCAACATGTTTAATAGAGCAGGAATGTTCAATCAACCCATAGGTTTTTGGGATGTATCTAGTGTTACCGATATGTCTTATATGTTTGGATCGGCATTTGAGTTCAACCAACCACTGGGTTTCTGGAATACAGCTCAGGTGACCAACATGTCCAATATGTTTCGCGCTAGTATTACATTTAATCAGTTCATAGGAAATTGGGATGTTTCGAATGTTACGGACTTTTCCCAAATGTTCAATGCTTGTTCATTATACAATCAAGACATGTTGAATTGGAATGTTTCTAGTGGAGCCGACTTCTCTTATATGTTTTATGATTGTACGAATTTTAATGGTGATATATCCAGTTGGAACCCTTCCAGTGCAACAACTTTTCATCATATGTTTCATAGTGCTATTAACTTCAATCAAAATATCAATAATTGGAATGTATCGAGTGTAACGGATTTCAGTTATATGTTTCGGTTTGCCGATTTGTTTGACCAACCTCTTAATCTTTGGAATACCTCTAGTGCAACCACCATGAAGAACATGTTCGAATATGCACTAAATTTTAATCAGGACATCAATAGCTGGAATGTTTCCAACGTAGGAGACATGAGCAATATGTTGGAAGGAGCGTATGTGTTTAATCAATCACTTAATGCTTGGGATGTTTCTAGTGTTACAACGATGAGCTATATGTTCTTCGGCGCTAGGGAGTTTAATGGTGACATTACAACTTGGAATGTTTCTAACGTAACAGATATGTCTAATCTGTTTCATTTTGCCTTGATGTTTGACCAAGATATTGGTGCTTGGGATGTTTCTAACGTAACTGACATGACAAATATGTTTCAAGAGGCTTATACGTTTAATCAGGATATCAGTACTTGGGATGTTTCAAACGTGACATTAATGACCGGCATGTTCGAAAAAACAAAACAATTTAATCAGGATATTAGTACTTGGAGTATTTCCAATGTTACCAGCTTGAGTGCTATGTTCCGAGATGCAGAAGCTTTTAATCAAGATATTAGTGCATGGGATGTCTCAAACGTGATGTATATGTCTTCTATTTTTTATGGCACATGGGTCTTCAATCAGGATTTGAGTAATTGGAATACGGCAAGTCTTGAGAGTATGGCATATATACTTTATGAAGCTCAGGCCTTTGATCAGAGTTTGGCGGCTTGGGATATTTCGAATGTAACAAATATCAATTATGCTTTTTATTATTCTAATTTATCTATTAATAATTATGATAATACCATTATTAGCTGGGCTAACCAAAATGTAAATAACAATTTGACATTGCGCGCAAACGGTTTGAATTATTGTAATTCTGAAACAGCTAGGCAAAGTTTGGAGAACGATCACAATTGGGAATTTATTGGAGATTCTAAGGACTGCCCACCATTTGTTACGACTTGGAAAACGGATAATCTAGGAGCGACCAATGATAATCAGATTTTATTACCAGCCACAGGAACCTCAATATATGATATCAGTTGGACGAATGTTAATAGCCCTTGGATAAATGGAACATTTACAGGTAGTGGAGCTACAGTTTTTACTTTCCCTTCTCCTGGTACATATCAATTAACCATAGATGGAGAATATGGAGGTTTGGATTTTTATAATAATAGTGGAGATCGACTCAAAATTTTGAGTGTGGATGAATGGGGTGGTGTGACTTGGACAGATTTTACTGCCGCTTTTTATAGATGCGAAAACTTGAACATCACTGCAACAGATGCACCGAACCTAGTAGCAGTGACAAACCTCTTTGGCCTGTTCGAAGAATGTACAAGTTTAAACGCCGATCTAAGCCATTGGGATGTGTCAACGATAACGAACATGTCAAGAATGTTTAAGAATGCTTCTTCTTTTAATCAGGATTTAGGTAATTGGAATGTGTCTAATGTAACCAATATGAGTTCGATGCTAGATCAGACATCTTTGTCATTAGAAAACTATGATAATACGATAATCGGATGGTCCAGTCAACCTGTTCAGCCTAATATAACCCTAGGTTCAAGTGGTTTGGAATATTGCGAAGCCAAACCCGAAAGGCAAGCGATGATCAATACTTCAAATTGGACATTTTCAGGAGATACTTACGCCTGTCCATTTACCGATATTTATGTAGACCATACAGCAACGGGTACCAATGATGGAACCTCTTGGACCAATGCATTCACCGATTTGCAGTCGGCCTTAGCTTTAGGGCAAGATCACCATATCCACATCGCAAAAGGAACCTACAAGCCAACATCGGGACTGGTTAGAGGAATAGCCTTCGAAATTGGTCATCGAGTTCATCTATATGGAGGTTATCCCAATGGAGGAGGAACAAGAAATGTTTCAACCAACCTCACCAATTTGTCTGGAGAAATAGATGATATTGCTGGTTTTACGGGCAACTCCTACCATGTGGTTAAGGTTGCCGATGTTTTTGATGTGGTTCTGGATGGAATTATTGTGAGAGATGGAGCAGCAATTGATCCCGCTTCCTTTGGTCGTGCAAGAGGAGGGGGGCTTTATCTGAAAAATACAACCATCACTTTAAATGATGTTGAAGTAAAATGGAACAAGGCAATATATGGAGCGGGTCTATTTGCCACCTTGTCTCCGGAAGTGAGAATCATAAATTCTGAATTTAAAAAAAATACAGCCGATTATGGTTCGGCATTATACCACAGCAACGAAACGAACATGTTCATCGAACATTCTAAAATTGTTGATAATACGTCGTTGAACCGTTGTGCGATAGAAATCAATAATTCATTATACACAAAAATCGAAAACAGTATTATCGCAGACAACGCATCAACGAATGCGAATGCGATAGCCTTCATTGCTACAAATCGAGATCAATCTTGTGATATTACCAATACAACCATTGTTGGGGAAAGCAAGAATAAAAATTTAATTACGATTCAAATCGGTTACAACGATCAAATGGATTTGACGATGAATAACTCCATCGTTGCTCATCAAACAGCATCTTTTGATAAGAATGTAAAAGCTTTCAATAATGGAGTCTTGAATTTTAATCACAACCATTGTTATTTCCAAGGAACTACAGTTATCGGAAATGGAACGAATACTTTGTTTTCCGATATGGATGGTGGGTTACAATTAAATTCCGATTACTCGGTAGCGGATTGTTCGCCAGTGGTAGACGCCGGAAATAATTCTTTGGGTGTAGGTGCGACGGACTATTTCGGGAACCCTCGATATTACAACACCATAGACATCGGTGCTTACGAAGCCCAAGCCGTTTGTAAAACATTTGCCAAAGAAAATACGAGAGAGGAAGAAGGTTCTTGTTCCATTTATCCCAATCCAACCAACGGTAGGGTATATGTCGAGACTACTTTAGAAAATCCAAGCATCATTATAACCGATATGTTAGGGCGAGAATTAATTTCTACACAAGAAATGGAAATAAATATTCACCATTTACCTAAGGGGGTATATTTGGTTTATTTTTTTGAAAATGGAAATAACATGGGGGTGTCGAAATTAGTAAAAGAGTGACACTTTGAGTTAATGATTCACACCGAACCTTTTTTAACAAGTTTATCAAAAAGGATGAGGAATGCTACTAAAATAAGACTAGCTTTACAAGCTTATTGTTTTACTAATCCAATTTATTCACAAAATAATGAAAAAGTTAGTTGCTCTTTTTTTTACGATTACAATATTCACATCCTTATATTCACAAGCTTTTGTTTCTACTTGGGTAACTGATCCTGGAACATCCATCAGTGAACAAATTCAAATTCCTGCTGAAGGTGGAGGGGTTTACAACATTAGCTGGGCAAAAATAAATGATCCAAGTATTACAGGTAACCAAACAGGGTCAGGGCCGACGACCATTGTTTTTCCTGATCCAGGCACATATGAAGTTAGCATTACTGGAGACTTGGAACGATTGAATTTCGATAATTCATCTTACAGTAACAAGCTTAAAATTTTATCCGTTCAAGCTTGGGGAGATATAGCTTGGACATCGATGGAGAATGCATTCAAAGGCTGTTCTAATTTGCAATATATTGGTGCGGATACTCCTGACTTATCCAATGTAACTTCAATGGCACATATGTTTGATGGTTGTAGATTGTTGACTGGAGGAAATATGACAAATTGGAATACTTCTACGGTTACAGATATGGCTCATATGTTTTATGATTGTGAAGTATTTAATGCAAATCTTAGTACTTGGGATGTTTCTAATGTAACAGATATGTCCTATATGTTTTATGATAATGAATTTTACAATCAAGAAATGGGCTTATGGGATGTTTCGAATGTGACAAACATGTCCAATATGTTTTTCTTAGCCCAGTCCTTTAATCAGGATATACAATACTGGAATACAGGACAGGTAACGGATATGTCCAATATGTTTGCTTCTTATTCATATCCTTATACTATGGCATTTAATCAATATTTACGAAACTGGGATGTCTCCAATGTCACCGATTTTAGCGGAATGTTCCGTTATGCCCGAAATTACGACCAAGACATGTCGATATGGAATGTTTCTAGTGCCACAGATATGTCGTCTATGTTTGAGGGGGCTTATGCATTCAATCAAGATATCAGTTTATGGGATGTCTCTAATGTAACGGATATGTTCAGTATGTTCCATGATGCCAGTGTTTTTAATCAACCCTTAAGTTTTTGGAATACAAGTAATGTGACCAATATGGCTCATATGTTTGCAGGTGCACATGAATTCAATCAAGACATCGGCACTTGGGATGTATCTAATGTTGTCTATACGGCTTGGATGTTTGAAGATGCAAACGATTTTAATCAGGATATTGGCAATTGGGACGTTTCCAATGTAGTGGATATGCAATATATGTTTTCGATAGCGAATAGCTTCAACCAAAATATAAACTCCTGGGATGTCTCCCTTGTAACGAATATGCATAGGATGTTTGAATTTGCATCAAGCTTTGACCAAAATTTAGGCAATTGGGATGTTTCCAATGTAACAGATATGCAGTCTATGTTTGCGAAGGCTATAACTTTTAATGGGTTCATTGGATCTTGGAATACGAGCAATGTAACCAATATGGCTAATATGTTCGAATACGCTTATTTGTTCGATAAAGGAATAGGAGCTTGGGATGTTTCCAATGTAACCTCGATGAGGCAGATGTTTTATAAAGCATATGATTTTAACAGATATCTAGGGAATTGGAATACCTCCAATGTAACAGATATGTATTTCATGTTTAATAATGCTCAAAAATTTAACCAAGATATAAGCAGTTGGAATGTATCCAATGTAACAAACATGTGGAATATGTTTGGAGGAGCATTCGAATTTAATCAGAACTTAGGTAGTTGGGATATTTCAAATGTATCTATCATGTACGGCATTTTTATTAGTTCGAACATGTCTATTACAAATTACGATAACACAATTATTGGTTGGGCGGCGAACCCCAATGCTCCAAACTTTTTGGACTTGAGTAATGGACTGGTCTATTGTAATTCAGAAGGGGCAAGACAAAGCTTGATGGATGATCATGGATGGGACTTTTTTGATGATATTAAAAACTGCCCTTCTATTAGGACATTATGGACAACAGATAATATTGGGACATCCAATGATAATCAAATCATTTTGCCTATAACAGGAATAGGGGAAGTGACTTGGTCTCAATATATGAACCCTTCAGTGAATGGGACGCAAAATATAAATGGCCCAACAACCATTACTTTTCCTAACCCAGGAACATATGAAGTCAGCATTTCGGGAAATTTTGGGCAATTGGACTTTTACAATCATGGAGATGATCGATTAAAAATTGTCAGTGTATTAGAATGGGGCGTAACCGCTTGGCCATCGTTGGAAAATGTATTTTATCAATGTGAAAATTTGAATATTGATGCATCGGATGCACCGAATTTTTTATTGGTTAATAGTCTCGCAGGAATGTTTGAAGGATGTACCAGCTTAAACACCGATTTAAGTCATTGGGATGTTTCAGGAATTGACAATATGTCCCGAATGTTCAAAGGAGCAACGGCATTTAATCAAGATTTAAGCACGTGGAATATTAGTAATGTAACGAATATGGATCAAATGTTGGATCAAACCAACCTGTCCGTTGAGAATTATGATAATACTTTAATTGGATGGAGGAATCAATCTGTTCAATCCAATGTGAATTTTGGAGCAGATGGCTTAAGTTATTGTAATGCAAAAATAGAACGATTATCTCTTATTGATACTTCTGGTTGGTTGATTACAGGAGATGGTTTTGCTTGTCCATTTACAGCAGCGTATGTCGATCATACAGCTACGGGGGCTAATGATGGAACGTCTTGGGCAGATGCTTTTACCGATCTTCAGTCGGCCTTAGCCCTAGGAGGCGATCATCATATTTTTGTGGCCAAAGGAACCTATAAACCAACTACTGGAACACAAAGAGGTCAGTCTTTCGAATTAGCGAATAGAGTTTGGTTATTAGGAGGGTATCCCAATGGTGGAGGAGAAAGGGATGTTTCCGCTAATGAAACAAATCTGTCTGGTGAAATTGATGGTGTTTCAGGATATACGGGAAACTCTTATCATGTAGTAAAGGTGACAGATGCCAATGAAGTTATAATAGATGGAGTGATTATAAGAGACGGAAGTGCAAATGACCCATCTTCTTTTGGCCGGTCAAGAGGGGGAGGACTATATTTGAAAAATGCAACGGT
The DNA here is from genome assembly GCA_020629255.1 of Saprospiraceae bacterium. GTDB lineage: Bacteria > Bacteroidota > Bacteroidia > Chitinophagales > Saprospiraceae > JAHDCE01. The sequence goes on from JAHDDR010000011.1 coordinate 13,907, forward strand.
TACACTGAACGATGTAATAGTCAGATGGAATAGGGCCATTTATGGAGCAGGCTTGTTTGCCACCTTATCTCCCGAGGTTATTATTCAAAATTCTATGTTCAATAAAAACAAAGCCGACTATGGAGCAGCATTGTATCATAGTAATGAAACAAATATGTATATCTATCACTCTAAGATAATAGATAATGAGGCTTGGGAACGTTGTGCCATAGAAATCAATAACTCTTTATATACAAAGATTGAAAATTCCTTGATTGCGAATAATGCATCCTTAAACGCCAATGCGATTGCATTCATTGCAACAAACCGGGATCAAAGTTGTGATATTACAAATGCCACTATTTTAGGCGAAACAAAAAATAAAAACTTAGTTACCATCCAAGTTGGATATGGAGATCAAATGGATTTGAACATTAATAATTCAATCGTTGCACATCAGAATTTATCTTTTGATAAGAATGTAAAAGCATTTAATAACGGTGTACTCAATTTTAATCATGTCAATTGTTATTTTCAAGGATCAACTGTAATAGGGAACGGAACGAATACGATGTTTTCTGACATAGATGGAGATTTATTATTAAATGCAGATTATTCTGTACATGCTTGTTCACCTGTAGTTAATGAAGGGAACAATCTTTTAGCAGCAGGAACGCAAGGTGGTATGGACCTCGCAGGGAATGATAGATTTTATAGTACAGTAGATATCGGTGCTTACGAGGCACAAGCATTATGCAAAACTTTTTCTAGAGAAAATACGAGAGAGGAAGAAGGTTCTTTCTCCATTTATCCCAACCCGACCAACGGGAAAATTTTCATTCAAACAACACTAGAAAATCCAAGCATCATTATTACTGATATGCTCAGACGGGAATTAATTTCTACGCAAGAAAAAGAAACCGATATTAGTCATTTACCTAAAGGGGTATACCTAATTCATGTGCTAAATAATAAAGGTGTGGAAGTTGATGTTCAGAAAATAATCAAGGAATAAATAATAAAACGGGCGGAATTTTAATCCTCTTCAAAATTTAAATCCCGCCCGTTTTTTAAATATTTATTAACCCTATCTTCAACATTACTTCTTATCTCATGCCAAAATAAATTGTAATCAAGAATGTGCAAATCCCAAGCCCTTCTAAAAAAAGGAGCCTTCGTTTTTACCAATAGATGATGGTTTTCTATTTGTGCTTCGACCTTGAAAAGTTTTTTACGATTTAATCGCAGCAGGGTCGCTCCTTTTCCTTGTACTTTTGTTGTGTCTCGGGTCCAAGTAATCGGATTGATACAAATGTTCCCAACTGTAAATCGAGATAAATCTTTTTTCTTTCCCAAGGTGTACCCTTCTTTATAAGAAGCCCAAGTAAGGTAACAATGTATGTCGTCTGGAGTTTCACAAGGACGTAAAACTTCATAAGAATTTTTATCAATTCCGAAGCCCACCATATAGGCACAGACCAATTGTTTTTTCTTTTCTTCTGTATCAAAAAAATCACGAATCAAACGTCTGGCATGTAAGGTGCCTTGACTATGAGAAGCAATAATGATTGGCCGCCCTTGATTATAATGTTCCAAATAATATTCGAAGGCTTTTTTCACATCTTCATAGGCAAATACCAATGCCGCAGAACCCGCCCCTGTATTATTCAGGAAACTTTTGAAATGACCCTGCCTATATCTTGGAGCATAAACCCGCCCGACAGCATTAAAAGCTGTAGCTTGGAATTTTATTGGAAATTTATCTACCCGACGATTCACAGTTCTATTATTGAGATGAGCATTCCATGTTTTTCCCCTCGAATACATCGTAGGGTGTATGTAGAACACATCTACTTTTTTTAATGAATCCTGGACCCATGTTTCATATTTTGGAATTTTATCCGCCTTGTCTTTCTGAAAGGGAAGGGCAGACCAATGTTTCGACAAAGAATAATCTGGAGCAGGCGGTTGCTCTTCCGCTTTGAATTTCTGAGGCAGCGAACAAGCATTATGGAATAAGAGAACGGCAAGGACTATTACAAGGTATTTGAAAATATTCATGAACGTTTTTTGTGTGGTACGTTAAGTATATAACAACAAGGTCCGTCTCCTATTTATTTCCCATTCAGATCCCAATTATAAGGAATATATTCGATTTTCGCCTTGCTATCAATTGTTGTGGATGAATATTTATTCAAAAAAGAAATGAGGTCACCAAAATCATCGGCATACCATTCGAAGATTTGAGAAACTTTTACGTTCTTTTTTTCTATGATATTATGATTTGGATCATTAATGAATTTTCGGGTTTGTTGTTCCAAATAAGATTCCACATTCGACTCCGTCCAAGCTCGATTAAGAAGTGGGGGACAAGATTTCGCCGCACAATTCACTGCAAAATGAATTCTGGCATCCTTGAATTTAGGGCGGATGATTTTATTTTCCACCTCATCCAAAGAATAAGTATTCCTTCCTGATTTCGCCCGCTTCACTTTCCAAGTATTTCCGCCATCCAAATCCATCGGACTTTTAATCGGATATTTTTCAGCGACAGCCATAATCATCCAAGCATTATATAGATTGAACCAATACGCCATTTCTCGATTCCGACTCCAATCGGCTTTGGGTGCAAAAGCTTCCATTTCTACCAAATACGCCTTCAATGTTGAAATTTGATTTTTAAAGGCCCGGTAATCCACAACACCGGAAGCACTGACATTTTTCCGAAGCATTTCATCCAACACATCATGACTGAAAGGAACCGGAGCTGGTTTTTCAGGCTGGGTTGGAGGTGTTGTTTTAATGGCCGCGGGTTTTGTCTCTGGTTGGCTCGTAGGAGTTACTGGTTTTGTTTGGGCTTGACTGGTAGGGGGAATAGGTTTCGGGGTAGGGGAGGGTGTTGGATTCGTAGGGATGGGCTTGGGTTGAGGAGTTGAAATATGAGGTTGGGGTGAAGGAGGGCTAACTTTTGTTGTTGGTTTTTCTTCCTTCATATCCGTTTTTTTATGTTCTGATTTAGGTGTGCTTTCGTCTTTTTTGTCAGTAATAATGTCCTCATTAGAAGCTATCAAAGAAGAATCGAGGGATGATGTATCTACTAATTCTTCCTCAAGAACAGACGTTTCTACTGTTTCAATAGAAGCCGTTTCTGTATGACTTATATCTTCAGAAGATGGGTTTTGGGTTGATTTTTGTCCACAAGAAAAAATAAAGATAGACAGGCATACGGTAAATAAGACAAATGCGTTTTTCATATTGCTGCGAATTTTCTTTTCTTTACAAACGATTATCCTCGCTTATTTCGTTGAAGTACCATGAAATAATTGATAGTAAATGTTTTTACTAGGACAAAATAAGGGATAAAAATCAAGGAAATATATAAAATATGTCGGTTCAAATTACAAATTTGACGAAAGAATATGGAACAAGAAAGGCTTTGGATGGTATTTCGTTCGAAGCCCAAAGTGGGCAAGTGACCGGTTTTTTGGGCCCCAATGGTGCCGGAAAAACGACCACGATGAAAATACTCTCTTGTTTCATCCAACAAGATGGAGGTGAAGCGGAGGTCTGTGGTTTCAACACCCGAAAAAACCCCGAACAAGTCAAAAAAAGTATTGGATATTTGCCCGAGCATAATCCTTTATATAAGGATATGTATGTGAAAGAATACTTACGATTTGTTGCGGGGATGTATAACTTGTCCAACAAATCAGGGAAGGTGGCAGATATGATTGAGATGACCGGTTTGGGGCGGGAACAGAATAAAAAAATCGGAGCTTTGTCCAAAGGATATAGACAAAGGGTTGGCTTGGCTCAAGCCTTGATCCACGATCCCGAAGTTTTGATTTTAGATGAACCTACTTCCGGTCTCGACCCGAACCAATTAGCCGACATTCGGAATTTGATCATCAATTTAGGAAAAGAAAAGACGGTGATTTTAAGTACCCACATTATGCAAGAAGTAGAGGCGGTTTGTGATAAAGTGGTCATTATTAATGAAGGGAACATTGTGGCCAACGGTAGTTTAACAGATTTGAAGGAACGAGCTACCGGAAAAGGTATACATATAACAGTAGGTTTTGGTGATGATGTTCCATTTGATGAAAAATTTAATAAAGAGGGAGTGACATCCATTAAAAAAGGACAAGCACTGAACGAATGGATTGTTACGACCCATTCCGATATTGATGTAAGACCTGATATTTTTAATTTTGCCGTAGAGCAAAAAATTACCTTGTTAGAACTGTCTAGGAAAACCTACGAAGTAGAAGATGTTTTCCGATTATTAACGAATGATTAAATGTATGAAACATATTTATCTTTTATTTTTTTTATGGATGCTTCCTTTTACGTTATTGGCTCAAGATAAATTGAATAATGCATTTCGATTTACCAATGGGATTTATCAAAATTATGAAGAATTCAAAAAAAATAAACCGTCTATTTTTTGGAATGACGTCACCTCCGATTTAATTGTGATGGAACCGATCCATAAAGCGAAAATGGGGAATTTAAAATGGGAGGAAAAAGAATCATCCATTGCATTAGAAAATATTTGGGGTTTCTGCGTAAATGGAATTCCCTATATAAAAGTAGATGATGGAAAAGAATCGGAATGGAAAAGTTTTGCGGGAATGCAATTAAGAGGAAAAATCTGTTATTATGAATTTGAATTTACAGAAAAAGAAGAAGTGGAAGTTTCGGCTTATAACCCATTAACCAAAAAACCATTCAGAACCGGAAAAGTAGTACAGGAAAAAATAATTCCAAAAAAGATAATGATGGATTTCCAAACCGGAAAAACAGAAATATATACACTGGAGAAAGTGAAAGAATGGATTGCGTCCGATGAGGAATTGTTGAAAACATTCGAAACAACCGAAGAAATAAAACGAAGGGAAAAATTATTTAAATTCCTTCAAATATTTAATGATCGAAATCCGATACAAATTAATTAGGAGTATATTATGGTAGAAATACTCAAAAAAGAATTGAATATGTTTTTTAGCTCCTTGACAGCCTATATTGTTATCGGAGCTTTTCTTGTCGTGATGGGTTTGTTCATGTGGGTCTTTCCGGATTATTCTGTATTGGAATATTGTTATGCCACACTCGAACAATTGTTCCAAATGTCTCCTTGGATTTTTGTCTTTTTAATTCCAGCAATTACAATGCGTTCTCTAGCAGAAGAAAAACAAACCGGAACCATCGAATTCTTAATTACAAAACCCGTAAAATTAATGCACATTATTTTCGGGAAATATTTGGCGGCAGTCCTATTAATTATTTTTGCTTTGTTACCCACCCTCATTTATTTTTATACCGTTTATGAGTTGGGATCACCCAAGGGGAATTTAGACTCAGGAGCAGTTTGGGGTTCTTATTTAGGATTAATTTTATTGGGAGCATCTTATGCCTCAATAGGCTTGTTTGCTTCCTCGTTAACGAACAATCAAATTGTTGCTTTTATGTTGGCGGCTTTTTTATGTTTCTTTTTTCATTGGGGATTTTTCTATTTGAGCAAATTGCCTGTTTTCTTAGGAGCAACAGATAATTTTATTCAAATGCTAGGAATAGATTATCATTATAATTCGATAAGTAGAGGCGTAATAGATTCGAGGGATGTAATTTATTTTTTGAGTTTTATCGGTTTTTTTCTAGGGCTCACATTTTTGAAATTAAAGGCACGTAAATAAATTAAATTTTTATTCTTTTTTATGGATATAAAATACATCATCGGATTAATAGTAGGAGTAATTTCCATTAATTTTTTAGGGCAACAATTTTATACCACCATTGATTTGACAGAGGATCAAAGATATACTTTGTCGGCTCCCATTTCTGATATGTTGAATCATTTGGAAAATGATGTGACCATTCGAGTTTTCCTAACCGCCGATTTTTTACCCGCCGATTATAAATTATTTAAAAAAAGTATTTCCGAAAAATTAGACGATTTTGAAAACGAATCATCAAGAATAAATTATTTTTTCGAAGACCCCAATAAAGGAGATATAGAAACCATCCGACAAAGAGGAATGGCATTGCGTAAAATGGGTGTGAATCCGGTGCGGGTAGGAAAAGACCAACAAGGAAAAGATGTGTATGTTTTTCCGGCCGCTGTTTTTGAAGGAAAAGATACCGTTGTCGTGAATTTAATGGATAATGATATTCCAGGAGCAGATGAAAAAACAGTCATCACAAATTCCATTGGATTATTGGAATATAATTTAGCCAAAGGCGTACAGATGGCATCTGGAAAAATAGGCGGTGTTGTTGCCTTTACCGAAGGACGGGGAGAACTTTCGGCAGGCGAAATATCCGATTTGGATCGGAGCTTGCGTCAAAGTGGTTATGCCGTGGGTCGACTCCCCTGGGATAACATCGAAGTCTTTGACCCTAAAATAGATGTAGTGGTCATAGCCAAACCCCAAAAAACATTTTCCGAAAAAGATAAATTTATTTTGGATCAATACATCATGCAAGGCGGTAAAGTAATATGGTTGATTGATCGCCTAACGGCGAGCTTGGATTCCATGATGCAACGCCAAGTATATACACCTTATGATTATCCCTTAGGAATCGAAGACCAATTGTTTAAATATGGCTTTCGAATCCAACCCAATATTATTATGGATATGGAATGTACCCAAATTAAATTAGTGGATGGTACGATGGGTAATGCAGCACAAATGAATGTGTACCCCTGGTATTTTCATCCGGCGGTGAGACCTTTTTCCGACAATCCCATTGTTAAAAATCTGGATCGGGTGAATTTGCGTTTTGCCAGTGTCATTGATACGATTGCCACAAAAAAAACACAAACACAAAAAACAATTTTATTACAGACCTCCGATAAATCCATGTTGAAATTTTCTCCCGTAGAATTAAATTTTGAAATATTACGGGTAGAACCCGATCCACAATATTTTAATAAAGGCAATTTACCCGTCGCCGTTTTATCCGAAGGAGAATTTACTTCGGCTTTTGAATACACAGCTACAAGCGAAATGAAATCCTTAATGGAAAAAAGAAATATGGAAGTCATGACGCGATCCGTCCCAACAAAAATGTTGGTAGTCGGAGATGGAGACATTGCCCGAAATGATTTTGATCCCGCCACAGGTAATATACGTTCCCTGGGTTTTGACAGAGTATCCGGATATACTTTTGCCAATAAAGAATTCCTGATGAATGCCATAGAATATATGTTGGATGATGGCGGTATCATCCAATCCAAAAATCGGGAAGTAAAACTAAATCTTTTGGATTGTACTCGAGCCAAAGCAGAAAAATCCTATTGGCAATTCTTAAATATTATACTGCCACTTTTATTCCTCGCTGGCTTTGGTGCCTTGTATTATTTTATTCGGAAAAGGAGGTTCGGATAAAAGGTGTAATCAAAAATTACCGCCCTCCAATATTCGAATAAAATCTTTGATTTCATTAATTCTATTGTTGAAGTATGTAATGATAAGGAACAAACCCAATAAAATGGATGAAATAATAAATCCAATCGTTTTCCACCACGGTTTCCTTATTTTGAATTTGATTTTCGTACTGCGAGCAGATTTATCTGCTCAAGTTCTTTGTAATAATCTTCTATTTCATAATCTGTGTAGGCACTATCGGCAAAGAGTTCACTACCTGGAGGCAAATCGATATTCATGCTTTTGAAAGCTGTGATGTCGTGATATGATCCCGCACAGATGAAGTACTCCACAGGAATACCTTCAGCAGTGGTTATGACCTGAACTTTGAAACCATAGAAGTATTCGCGTTTGGAAGTGTTTTTACCCCTATATGCTTCATGATCAAGTAGTTTGCATCTGGGAATACGGATGTTCTTACATACCGCCACAGGAAAAGAATCGATAAGGTATTGACTTTCCGTATTCAATTCCTTCAAGGTCTGACCCAGTGTGAAAAACAGATTTGAAATAGAGGGGGCAAGCCGGTGTAGGTGTCGGTTGTAATTGGATTTATGCGGAAATTCAAAACCATGTACTTCCTTAAGGTACAACCTGCTTTTTGCATAATTACCACTAAAATACCTTGCAGCAACAAGGGCTGTGGTTATTATTTGCGCATCGCTCAACTTGCGTCTGCCACCCTCTTTTGAGTGGCATATTTTGAAATAATCGTCAACAAAACAGTAAATTGCAATCGTGAAGTCTTCCATTGTAAATTTTGTTTAGCGACTTTAACTTACAATTTTTGGGAGACTTCATTTTATTTATCGCAACTTGGGTTATTTAGTCTGTTGAGTTCATCGTTCGGATGCGCAATGATTGCAAAGAAAGCCTATGGTGTTACAAAACCAAAAGTAGAAAATGCTAAATCATTAAAATTGTTTCTTACAAAAAAAGAAATAGATGTAACGAATGTTTATACTGTTGATTTTGAAAATTATAAACCCTCCCTTAATTTGATAAACGGTCAAATACCTGAAGTTCTCATCTTTGACAGGGATGGGGTATTTATACCGTATGGTAATGAACAAGCTTGCAATGCCCATGCCTTTTCATTTGTTGAAAATCTGGATTCTTCTATAAAATATGCAACAAATGATTCTATACAATTAGATGATGCTTTTACATGATTTGGAAGGGAATCGATTCGTGGGCGAAAAGGGAAATGAAGATTTCCATGTATTTATTTACTGGGCAAAATTTACAGGAAAACTAAATGATGATCATGTGAAAGTTTGGGGAAAACAGGCTTTGGAAAATAAGAAATCCAATATAAAAGTGTATAAAGTGAATATGGATTTTCAAGAACATTGGGGCGAAGAAAACTTGAAGAAAATCAATATATAGAATCAAGCTGTTTCTAATATTTCAAGATATTGTGAAGGTTCCGGCCTTACTCGATAATTATCAGTAAGGTCGGCATATCTAATTATGCCATTTTTATCTGTAACAACTAAGGTAGGGTAGACATTATCCGAATCGTATCCTAGTATTTCCATGCCAATAGGAGTTCCATAAGCATCGAAAAGACCAAGCTGTTTAGCAGATCTGAGATCTTCATCCATCAAGAAAATGGCGGGAATGTCGAATTTGTTAGCCAATTTTTGAGTGTGTTTTTGGGATTGTGGGCTGATGAAAATTAAATAAGCCCCTTTTTCTTCAATACTTTTATATTCTTTTACCAACTCCTTGATTTGAGCCGTACAGAAGGGACACCAATTTCCCCGATAAAAAAGAAGAATAGCAGGGCGATCCATGTAATCGGAAAATGAGACCGTTTGCCCATCTAGCATAGTAAATGAAGCATCGGGTAATTTTTTGCCCACCTGGATTTTGGAATGATCCCGTTGTCCGAAATCTGTTGACCAATATGTATAAAGCAGCCAACCGATGAAGCCTAAAACTCCTATGGTTAAGGATGGTAAATGCAAAGATTGGAAATTGAAATATAGATTTCCAAGCAAACCAATTAAGGAAGATAAGGTGAGGGCAGCCATGTTTTTACTCGTCCGAGGTACATGATTGACATAAATCAACCCAAAATAGAAAAAGGCAGTACAAAGGATAATTAAATTGCAAAAACCCACTTCAATATTAATCCGCTCGTAGATTTGGAATAAGGTATATATTACACCGAGTACTACAAATGCAACATATAAACTAACAAATATTGATTTCAGACGCTCCATCACTATATTCAACCCAATTTATGAATTTCCCCAAAAGTAAAACAAAAGAATAAAAAAGAGCCATTCAGCAATTATTATTTAATCTGCCGTTGTAAAGAACAAAACCGGATGCCATTTTGAAATGACATCCGGTTGTATCTCCGAAAGAGGAAAGATTTTATTTATGATCTTTTATTTTGCTCTTCCCCTTGGCTTTTTCAGCTTTGTCCAAACCTTTCGCTTTGGCCTTTTCGGCTTTGTCCAAGCCTTTTTTGCTCGCTTTTTCGGCTTGCTCTATCTTCTTCTTGATCTTATCATCAGCATTTTTCTTGATTTCTTCCGCTTTTTTCATATTCCCTTTAGGATCTTTTATGTCACGGATTTCATCTTTCCCTTTGGTAGAACCTTCTAATGTAGGTCTTGTATCTGGTTTGCCTTCCAATTGTTTAACACCACCTTTTACAGGTTTGCCATCTAGAGTAGGCCTTGTATCCGGCTTGCCCTCTAATTGCTTCACATCTCCTCCATTCACTGGTTTACCATCTAATGTAGGTCTTGTATCTGGTTTGCCTTCCAATTGTTTGCCCTTGCCTTTACCCGGTTTAGGCGTATTTTTAATGGTGGCCAATTCCGCCTTTTGAGTATTCATTTTGGTTTCGAAAGCAGCAATTTGAGCTTCTTTCTTAGCAATTACATCGGCAGGAAGCGTACCATTTTTCTTGTGTTCGGCCAATTTGGCTTTTGCCTTCTGGATTTTCTTATCCATAGCGCTTACCTTATTGTCTAAGCTTACAGCTTTGCCATATGCACTCTTAGGAGCTTTTTCCTCATTTTGCTTAATGGTTTCTACTGTTTTTGTAGTCTTGACAAGTTCGGTGCCAACACCTCCTTGTGCCATTATAGTTGTGCTTGTAAAGAAAAACAAAGCACAAAGAATCAATAATTTCGTTTTCATATCAAAAAGTGTTTTAATGAACAGTTTTGTCGTTAATAATTAGTAATTGAGTGATTAATCCAGTCCGTCTAAAATGTCATCCAATTCCGACTCCAGTTCATCTACTTTAGTCTCTATGGAATCTACAACTTCTTGGCTTACTATAGGTTCTGTAACTTCTTGGCTGGTTACAGTGTCATCATTTGGTGTGGGAGTATCACCCCCACTTCCTGATGTACAAGAAAATAAACCGATGCTTATTAGTAGGGCGAATAAAATGTTGAATGAATGCTTCATACTAGCTTGTTTTTGTTTTGATAATAATAAGACGTTAAGTTAAGTCAAAAGGATATATAATTTGCAATACATTAGCATATATTAACAAAATCCATTATTCGTGGATAAGTAAGAAAATGTCTTTTTTCTTAAAAGAAATCACATAAATATATTAAGGATATGAATGGGTGACTCGTCACCTAAGCCTCTAAATCCAAAAGTTTATCAATAATAAAAATCTTTCATTACCGCGATTTTAAAATACTATTGAGTAAAGCAATGAAAGAATGAAAAACTTTTTTACACTAATATTGAATATAGTTATATTAGGAGTAAATTTTGCCCAAAACTTTCCACCGGATCTAAACGGTGAAGCCCTTCGTCTTTGGATGAAGAGCAGCCAATATGATGAATATTATAATTTACTAGGATATACAGAGGCAAGACGAAATATTTATAATTATATTGATAATAGGAATGGTGTTATAACTGGAGTTTATTCAGGTTATCAAGTACCCCTTCCTTATGGAGGAACAGAAACAAACCCGATGCCCATTAACTGTGAACATACCATTCCGCAAAGTTTCTTTAATTCCGAAGAGCCCATGATGTCCGATATCCATCATCTTTTTCCTACCTATTCTAATTGGAACAGTACCAGGGGCAACAATCCTTTTGGCGATATTGATGATAACATTGTTACCAAATGGATGTATATGGATACGGAACAAACCCAGATTCCCAATCAGGATATCGATTCCTATAGTGAATTTTCTCACCCATATTTTGAACCCCGGGAGGAACATAAGGGAAATGTAGCCAGAGCCATTTTTTATTTTTATACCATGTATCCCACTCAGGCAGGACCAATGTCTCAAATAGGTGATCTTAACACCTTTTATCAATGGCATTTGCAAGATCCTGTTGATGGCTGGGAAGAATTAAGGAACGATGATATCGAATTTTATCAAGGCAACAGGAATCCATATATTGATGAACCTGGTGCAGTAGAATTGGCATGGGGCATTAATCAACAACAAGGTATTCCTGTAGGAAGTACAAATATATCACTTACCTTAAATGCAGGGAATCTTACCATAGATTGGAATGACGTAGATGCCGAAGTTGGATATCGCCTTTATCGCTCAGGAGATAATGAAATTTTTGAATTATTAGCAGATTTGGGAGCTAATACAATGACTTGGAATGATACAAATATTCAAGAAGGCAAGACTTTTTATTATTACGTAACTCCCTATAATACGAACGGTAATGGAGCGGCTAGTCTTATAGAATCGAGATTTATAGATTACACCCCGAATGTTTCGACTTCTTCAGAATTAATCATTTCAGAATATATAGAAGGTGGTTCATATAATAAAGCAATTGAAATTGCCAATTTTACCGGTGAAACCATCGATTTATCAAATTATGAACTTCAAAAGCAGACCAATGGAGCAGGTGTTCCGGTTTCGTTATCATTAAATGGTATTTTGGACGATGGGCAAACTTTTGTAGTGGCAAATGATGGTTCTGGAACGGAGCTTTTAACCATTGCTGATGTAGCAACATCAAGTTCGGTCTTTAACTTCAATGGTAACGATCCAATTTTGTTGGCGAAAAATGGAACCGTGATAGATGCTGTAGGTGTACTCGATGGTGCCGGAAGCTATTTTGCCCAAGATATAACACTGGTAAGAAAATCGCATATCACACAACCCAATATCCATTATACACTCTCAGAATGGGATATTTATGCCAAAGATACATACGAGTATTTAGGGAGCCATAGTATGGATTTGGTGCAAGTGCCTGAAGAACCCTTCGTTCCTTTATCTGGTTTTGATAAACCAATTCTTAATCCGAAACCTTATTCCCATCAATTGGGGCTTTCTCCAAATCCGCCCAAGGGAGGCACTATCCTTCTCACTCTGAGGACTGAAAACTATAATCCTACAAATATGGATTTAATGGTCATGAATATGATGGGGCAAGTGATGGAACAAATGCACTTTGGAAATGAAACATCCATTCACCATTCTTTAGATATCAGCAAATACGCAAAAGGCATTTATTTTGTAAAGGCAATTATTGGTGGAGAAATTCAAACCCAACAATTGATTATCCAATAGATATTTCACTCCCAATGTTTAAGGAGACAAACCCAAGCCGATGGCTCTTTAAGAGTCATCGGCTTGGTCATTAGATGATGTTCCTTACCTTTGTGGAAATTCAACAGATAAAATATCCAAGATGCTTACAATTTCTGATGTCTATATCAAATATGGTTTGAGGGTCCTACTCAACAAGGTGAATGTCACGATTAAGAATGGAGAAAAAATCGGACTGGTCGGAAGGAACGGTGCCGGAAAATCTACACTCTTAAAAGTCATTGCTGGAGATATGACACCCGACGAAGGTAAGGTCTCCCGACCCAACGGAACAACTTTGGGTTTTCTTCATCAGGAATTGGATTTGCCGCTAGGCAAAACCGTCATGGAAGAAACATTAACGGCGTTTAAAGAAGTCAAGGAAATTGAGCAAAGGATAGAAGATATTAATGTGGAGTTGGGAGAACGAACAGACTATGAAAGCGATGCGTACTCTGAGTTATTACAAGAATTATCAGATAAAAATGATAGGTTCACCTTATTGGGTGGACATACCATGTTGGCAGATGTAGAACGAATTCTGAAAGGCTTGGGTTTCAAACCCACGGATATGGATCGCTTGACGGATGAATTCAGTGGAGGATGGAAAATGAGAATTGAACTGGCAAAAATGCTACTTCAAAGACCTGATTACCTACTCCTCGATGAGCCGACCAACCATCTCGATATCGAATCCATTATTTGGTTGGAAGATTTTCTAAAGAATTATGAAGGAGTAGTAATCCTTATTTCCCACGACAAGATGTTTTTGGATAAAATCACAAAGAGAACCATCGAAATCGAATTGGGCCAAGTATTCGATTACAAGGCAAATTATAGCAAATACATTGCCTTGCGGGCGGAAAGAAAAGAAAAAACAGCTTCTGCATTCAAAAATCAACAAAGGGTGATTGCCCATAAGGAGAAAATCATCAACAAATTTATGGCGAAGGCCAACAAGACCAAGATGGCCCAAAGTATGAAAAAACAACTGGATAAGATGGAACGCATCGAAATCCTCGATGAGGATACGGCGGTCATGAATATCCAATTTCCTCCTGCACCTCGTTCCGGACGGGTCATTCTGGATGCTAATGACATCAAAAAAAGTTATGGGGAATTAAAAGTATTGAATGGTGTGGATTTAACGCTGGAACGAGGGGAAAGAGTCGCTTTTGTTGGGCAGAATGGTCAAGGGAAAACGACCTTATCCAAAATTTTGATTGGAGTGGAAGGAGCAACGGGAGGAAATGTCGAAATAGGGCATAATGCTCAAATTGGTTATTACGCCCAAAATCAGTCAGAAACCTTACATCCGGATTTAACGCTAATCGAAACCCTAGAAAGAAAGGCGCCCGAAGATATGAGAACCAAAGTAAGGCATATTCTTGGAGCATTTATGTTTAGTGGCGAAGATGCGGAAAAGAAAGTAAAAGTACTTTCCGGAGGCGAAAGAGCTAGATTGGCAATGGCATGTATGTTGCTGAATCCGTTCAATTTGTTGGTGCTCGATGAGCCGACCAACCACTTGGATATGTTGTCGAAAGAAGTGCTGAAAGAAGCCTTGAAAAAATATGACGGCACATTAATCGTCGTTTCTCACGATAGGGAATTTTTAAAAGGGCTAACAGAAAAAACCATCGAATTTCGAGACCATCAATTATTCGAATATTTAGGCGATGTGGATTATTTTCTGGATAAAAGAAAATTAAGGAACATGCGTGAAGCAGAAAAAAGAACAGAAGTTGCTGCTAAACAAAATGAGGATGTGGAAGAATCTCCCGAAGAGAAAAAAAGAAAATGGGAACGTAAAAAAGAATTGCAGAAAAAAGTAAATAATGTAGAAAAGAAAATAGCTAAAACCGAAGAACAAATAGAAAATATCGAAGCAAAAATGAGCGAAGAAAATTTTTATACCACGCCGGATGCTTCTAAAGTTATGGAGGAATATAATCAAATGAAAAATAATTTGGAACAATTAATGGAGGATTGGGAGAAAGCTCAGGACGAATACGAAACACTAGGAGGGGATTCATAAATATTCGTCGAGTTCAAAAACGAACTTCATTTTTGTATTATCCCGTTTTATGATTAATTTAATTTTTTTTCCTGTTTTTTGATTTAATTTTTTATCAATGCTTTCCATGTTGGATAAAGCAGTTAACTTTCCATTTATTTTTTTAATGATATCACCGGATTTAAGCCCGGCTTTTTCTGCCGGAGAATCAGGATAAATTTCCTCAATATTAAATTGGTTTAAAAATGCACCCGAAGCAACAATACTGATACCGCTAATATTTCTATTTGTTTTTTTATCGAAATTTTTATTGGGTTTAATGTGCATTTTTCTTTGTTGGTAATCAAATACAATATGGAATTGTTTTAATAATTTATTGCCGATTAAACCCTCCGTCATTTCATGTTCTTCTCGAGTATAAATAGAGTCGGGTAATTGCTGGAAATTGCCAATAACATCTTTGAATTGGTAAGGACCCATATTCAACTCTTTAATTTTTCCCAAGTAGCCAAGAATATATCCGCCTAGCCCCCGCCCTATATTTCCAGGCACTTTTTTTTGCGGAAGTAAGATCGTGTCAGATTCATTACTATGCAATAAAGCAGTAAGAGCCGCTCCCGAATCTATGAGCCATTTTACTTGTATCGAACTATCATTTTTTATTTTTGATATGTCGGTCATGTACATTTTGTCCCTATCCTCGGTGAACTCGATAGTAGAATATTTTGAAGTATTGTAATTGTGGTTTTTAGGTTCGAATAAATAAATGAATTTTGCGCTGTAATCAATCTTTACAATAAATCGTTTAAATAAATCCATGCCTAGGATTCCATCAATTTGAATGCCCGAATATTTATCGAATTCTATTTTTGTGTTTTCCAAAACCAACACATTTTGATCCTTGGCAGAAATATCCTTAATTTGCAAATTTACATTGTCCGTTAATAAAACACTGATGAGTTCAGAACGATCAACGCCTTGTATATAGAGTCGCTTTCTATAATTTACACCAATTAAATCCGTATATTCTTTGTAGATGATAATCGTGTTGGTTGCTCCGGTATCTAAAATGAATTTTAAAGGTAATTTTCCTCCCAAAGAAACAGGCACAACAATGAAATCGTTATGCATTTCAAAAGGAATAATAGAGTAGGTCTGTCCGGTACTGATGGAGTAATTAATAAATTGTGCTTGGCAGCAACAATGAATAAGAATAAAAAATAAGATGAAATTCAACTTGGCAAAAAACGATGTCATATAGAATACGTTTTAATTATTGTGATATAGGATAGGCCAAGATGTATTTATTGAAGTTGTTTAAAAAGTGGTTGATGAAAATGATTGTAAAGGCTTGGTTTCTAAGTCGAAGCTTATTTTGAGATTCGTAGCCAACGCTACGGGGCAAAAAATAGCTGAAGAATTTAGGAATTAATGTTTTGCAATCAGATTATTGAATCATTTTTAAACAATTTCATTTTTTTATAAGTATGGGGTTTTGTTTAATTTACAAGAAATAAAATTAAGATGCCACTTTTATTCCATAAAATCCAAAGTCAATGTTTCTTCGTCATCCAGAAAATACAATTCAATTTTATTGGAAGGAGTTTTTAATTCTTTCACATCAAAACAAAGTTGGTGGACTTTGTTCATGCCGTCTCCTTCCTGGGTTTTTACAACAATTTTCACATTGGCTTTAGGAGGGTACGATTCCATGATAGAACCGTTCCAATACAAAGCAGAAGAAGACAGCTCCATACCACTGCTGATTTCCGCCACGATATGATTGCCATCCTGTCTCACCGATTCAAGCCCATACATATCTGATGATAATTCATTAAAATCTCCGGCACTGACTTTTTGTAGCTGGTTACATCCACTATTGCTATCTGTTTTTCCTCCTTTTTTCAAAGAGTCACAACTCCATAAAGAAAAGCAGAATAAGAAGCATATCCCCCAAAAATATCTCATAATTGAGCTTAGATTTATTCAGTATTCAAATATTATTGCTTCAATAATAGGAATTTATTCTATATCACAATAATAATTACGCTGAATATAGAGTTAATGTCTTTTTTCAGGGTGTATATTTTGATGATGATGCCCTCATAATGGGGTTTGTTTGGGCTTTATTGGCATATCTATAAAAAATATCATACATTACACCCCTGAAATACTAGAGCCATATTACGGTCTCTAATAATATTCTTGAATTACAAATCGTTAAACCATAAAATAGTCTGAAATCATGTTAGATTATCCTATTCTATTGTTTCAGGATGCTTCGGGAGAAGAAGCACAAAGTATAATGACAGTCATTATGCAAGGAGGTATCTTAGGAATGATAATCGTTGCGATCCTTCTGGTTCTTTCCATCCTTGCCCTGTATATTTTTATCGAAAGATATCTTACCATATCAAGAGCAGAAAATGTGGATCAGAATTTTATGAATTCCATCCGAATGAATGTTCAGAATGGTAATTTGAATGCCGCCCGTTCCTTGTGCCAAAGAACGGATACACCCGTGGCAAGAGTCGTAGAAAAAGGCTTGATGAGAATAGGCAAACCTCTGAAAGATATTTCCACGGCCATCGAAAATGTAGGGAATTTGGAAGTATTCAAACTAGAAAAAAATCTGTCCAATTTGGCAAGTATTGCTGGTGCAGCTCCCATGATTGGGTTCTTCGGTACGGTAACAGGTATGATTATTACCTTCCAGACCATGGCATCCAATCCGGAAGCTTCCGAACTGGCAGGGGGTATCTATCAGGCATTGATGACCACGGCATTCGGTCTTTTTGTAGGTATATTGGCTTTTGTAGGATATAATGTCTTGGTTTCGAAAGTGAACAAAGTAATGTTCAAAATAGAAGCCTCAGCAATGGAGTTCATCGATCTCTTGCAAGAACCGGCAGGCTAACCCATAGTCGTAAGTTAAATCAAAAACATTATTACTTAGGACTTAAAACTGTAAGAAATGGGATTGAAAAGAAGAAATAAGGTGAGTGCGGAATTCAGTATGTCTTCATTGACAGACATCATTTTCCTTTTACTCATCTTCTTTATCCTCACATCAACATTGGTCAGCCCAAATGCTTTGAACCTCAAATTACCTTCATCTAGCTCTACAACAGTAGCACCATCATCGATACCCGTTTCCATAACAAGAAAAGGGGAATGGTATGTAGACGGAAAACGATTGTCGAGTTCAGGTAAATTGAGTTCGGCAGTAAGGCAAAGGATAAGCCAAGAAAAAGGGAAAAGCAGAAAAGATATCACACTCACCATCGTTGCCGAAAGGGGAGTGCCGATAGAGAATGTGGTAAAAGTCATGGATTTGGCTTTAAGTTTGAGAGTCAATGCTATATTGGCTACTGATCCATCAAAGTAATGGAATGCCTTGCATTTGGACTTTCTTTGTCGGATATTAAAAATTAATCAGAGAAACGAATTTTCAACGATACGGATGAAATAATATAATTACCACTTAAAACCGAAGTATCATGGAAAGTTTTGAAAGTCCGGGCGAAGAAGAAAATAAAAAGAAAAGTGCTATTATCACAAGTGTGGTTTCTGCCTTGCTTTTTATCTTGTTGTTTTTGCCCATCGTCTCTTCTGTAACCGAAATAGATCGGGAAGAAGGTATTCTTATCGCATTGGGACGTCTTGAAGCTACCACCTCGTCCGGTCCGAACTCTTCTCCGGAACCTTCTTCCAGTGAAGCAGAAAGCTCTAGCGAGGCTGAAAGCTCCGAAGCGGAATCATCATCATCATCATCTTCTTCTTCTTCTTCTTCTTCTTCTTCTTCTTCTTCTTCTTCTGATAAGAAGGTAGAACCTAAAGATGACAAGAAGAGTGTGAAAGTGGATGAGGATAAAAAGGAAGAATCCAGGAAAAAAGAAGATAAAAAGGAATCGGAGGAAGCTAAGAAAAAAGCAGAAGCCGAAAAGAAAAAAGCCGCTGAGGCGGAAGCAAAAAGAAAAGCAGAAGAGGCAAAAAAAGCCGCCGAAGAAGAGAAAAAACGAAAGGAAAAAGAATTAGCGGATAAGAAAAAACAATTCAGCGATTTCCTTGGAGGAGGAGATGGAGATGATTCCGCTTCGCAAGGAGACACCGAAGGAGATCCGGATGCCAAAAACCTAGAAGGAATGACCACAGGTACAGGAAATATTGGTGGAGGTTTGTCGGACAGGGGAGTACTCGAACGGCCCACCATCAAGGATGAAACACAAAAGACCGGAAAAGTGGTGGTGAAAGTATGCGTGAACAGTGCAGGGGAAGTCGTTTCATCAAAATTCACCCAATCCAATTCAACAACCAATGATCCTCATTTAATAAAACTTGCCGAAAAGGGAGCCAAGGATTATGTGTTCAAGAAAGGAGAATTGGATAAGCAATGTGGTACCATCACTTTCGATTTTGATGTGAAATAATCTAATGCCAAAATTATTGGATAAATTGAATTAGAACGAATGCCAAAGAAGAAGAAAAGATCGTATAAAGAAACCCTGAATTACTTGTTTACCTTATTGCCGATGTACCAGAATGTAGGCAAAAAAGCGATGAAAAAAGACTTGAAAAACATCGTAGCCCTTTGTAAGCATTTGGGTAATCCAGACCAAAAATTTCCCAGTATACACATTGCCGGAACCAACGGCAAGGGCTCTACAACACATATTTTGGCAGCCATCCTTCAGCAGAAAGGCAAAAAAGTAGGGGTCTATACCTCCCCTCATTACAGGGATTTCAGAGAACGGATCAAAATTAACAAACAACTGGTTTCCGAATCTTTTGTCGTTGATTTCGTAGAGGAAAATCAAAAAATCATAAATAAAATAAAACCCTCTTTCTTTGAAATTACAGTAGCGATGGCTTTTGCCTATTTTGCTGATAAAGAGGTAGATATAGCTGTGATAGAAACCGGTCTCGGCGGAAGGTTGGATTCTACGAATATTATTAATCCCCTCTTGAGCATCATTACCAATATCAGTTTGGATCATACTGATATGTTGGGGAATACTCTAAAAGAAATAGCCTCCGAAAAAGCAGGCATCATCAAACAAGGCGTTCCCGTGGTAGTGGGGGAGTACCACAAGGAGACAGCCTCGATCTTTAACAAGAAAGCCAAAGAATTGTTATCTCCGATTTATTTTGCATCACAACATTTTACGACGATTTCTACCGTGAAAGCCCTTACACATTCCATTTTTAATGTGTATAAAAATAAGAGATTATATATTAAGGATCTTGAAACCGATTTAGCCGGGAAATTCCAAGCCCACAACTTTACAACAATTATTCAAGCTATAGAAGTTTTGAATGAACAAGGGTTTGGTATCTCCGAAAAAGATATTCTTATATCTTCCCGAAGAATTGCCTCTTCTACACTCTTTATAGGTCGGATGCAAACCTTGGGGTATCATCCATTCACCCTATTGGATAGCGGACATAATGAAGGGGCATTGTCCAAAACCATTCAAGAAATTACCAAACGTAATTTTGAGCAGATTCACTTTGTACTCGGATTTGTAAAGGACAAGGATATCAGTAAACTGCTGAAGTTTTTCCCTAAAAATGGTAAATATTACTTTACACAAGCCGATATTCCAAGAGCCTTGCCCGCCAAAGAATTAGGAAAGGAAGCCAAGAAATTCAAACTTAAGGGCAAGGTTTATGAAACAGTTGCACAAGCACTGGAACAAGCCCAATCAGAAGCATCATTAGACGATATGATCTTTGTTGGAGGTAGTACTTTTGTGGTAGCAGAAGTCGTATAGAACCGAATGCTAACGAATCAATAATTTTTGCTGTTGCCTCTCCCCGGATTCATGAAGGATATGGATGATGTAAGTCCCCGTTGTTGCATGGGGATAAACAACTTCCCTAGAAACCGCTTTTTCCGACTCTTGGACGAGCTGACCACAAATGTCATACAAATACCAAGTAAATGTTGACTCATTTTGGGATGAAACAACAAAATGATTGTTTACCGGATTGGGATAAATATCTATGGAATTTTTGTCGGATTCTTCAGAAACCCTTGGCGTTGACATAGCCATGTTAGTGGTTTCATCAGTAACATAAATACTTTTTTCAAAAGTGCTATTCAAAGGGTTTTGATCATTCATACTAGGCCAAATCACAATGATATTTTCATCGCCTACTTTAAGATTATCGTTGGATATAGATAATTCTGTTTCAAAGTAAATTTCTTCTCCTGGCTGAAGTATAGAAAGATTGGAACCTGCAGAAAAAGAGATTTTATGGGGTGAACTCTCATTTAATGATGGATTGTTTCCATCATCCGAATTTTCTTCATTTTCTTCTTGCTCCTCATTGGATTGTCGTACAGACCAATGAAGAGATGTAACATTGATTGGGGTATTGCCATTGTTCTTTAAATATCCGGATAAAAATATGGTTTGATCGGCAAAGATTAAATCAGGAAGTTCGAAGTCTATAAATTCGATATCATATATAGAACCCTCATTGTTAGATGAGTTATTGTTTTGTGCTTTAGAATCTTTGTAAGTAAAAAATGTAAGGATTAAGGCAAATAACGAAAATTTGAATGTGTGCATGTGATAGTATAGATTAAATCTGAATTGCAACTTACAAAATATCACCGATATAATGAATGACATTAATTGCCTGTTTATTATTAATGCTATTTCTTTAGAAGAAATTCATATTTTGTCTTTATAAGAAAAATTTGCTTAAATAGATCGAAGTTAATTTTTGTTCTTTTCTATTACGCTGGTAATTAATATACTATGGATTTTAATTTATTTTTGCATGAAAAATAAAAAAGTTGAAAAATTAATTTTTTCATGTCTTGGGTCATGTTTTTGATTACATGTTTAGCGAAAGGGGGGTGAAATCTTACAAATTCAAATATGAAACATCAGTTGACAAAGTTGATTATTAGCCTTTCAAAAGAAGAAATTCGGAACTTTAAACTGTACAGTTCTCGATTTCGATACAAAGGAGAGGATAAAAAGATGATTCGTCTTTTTGATTATATCAAAAGTGGGCAATATGATGAATATGATTTGACCTTAACAGAATTGCTTTTTTCAAATGCATCAAAGAATGCTTACTATCAACTAAAAAATCGACTGATTAAAGAAATTGAAGAATCCTTATTGCTACTTCATAAACCCCAAAATGAAGAATATTCGATTTACAAGTTGCTACAATTGGTCAATGTCTTTTCTAGCAAAGCAGAGTATGATAAATCATTGTTCTACTTACAAAAAGCAGAGAAATTAGCAAATAAAACCAACAATACCCTCGTCCTTAATGTGATATATGACAAATGGATGGATGACATCGGTTCCATGATGTCTGAAACGGAAATTCAGGGTTTTGAAATGAAATCTTTGGGTAATTTAGAAAATTCCCTAACCGAATTTAAATATAAAGTTTTGGTTTCTTCATTGAGAACCAAATTATCAAAAGCAAATTTTTCCTCAAAATCTACGCAGACTATTGCTGAAATATTGGATGAAACCATTCGGACATTAAAAATCGAAAACAAAGCCCTTTCATCTACTAAACTTAGGCTTAGACTTAATGAATCAATTCGAAACGTACTTTTAATTCGGAAACAATATAAAGAATTAAGTGAGTATCTCATCGAAGACTTTTCTAGGTTTGAAAACGAATCAATATTTGAATCCCAAATCGAAGAAAAAATAAAACAACTAACTTGGATCATCAATGTCCTGCTTCGATTAAAAAGAGTTGCTGAAATGAACATCTATATTTCTCAACTTGAGAAGGTATTGGATGCTCCCGAAAATTCTAGATTGTCCGAACGGTATAAATGGCTATTCGCACAATGCAAGTTGATTTCCTTTACCTACAATAATCAATTGGGCAATGCGATAGAATTACTCGAATCTCTTGTTCCTGAAAAAGATAAAGTTCCTCATTTTCCGATTTTTGTTAATCTGAACTTGGCCGTTCTGCATTATTACAATAAAAATATAGAAATCTCCCTAGATTATCTGGCAAAGATTATTTTAGATGATTCTTTCGGGAAAATTTCAACCCCTCTTCAGCTTACGGTACTGATTGTCGAACTGGTACTTAGGGTGGAAAACGGGGATCATTTTTATGCAAAAAACAAATATGGAAGCCTGAGACGGAAATATCGGAACCACCTCACCAACAAAGATTATAAACGAGACAAGGATTTTTTAGACCTGTTAAGAGACCTTATCAAAGACAAGCAAAAGGAAAGGGTGAATCCAGTCCTTTTGCAAAAAATTAAAGGATTCATAGAAGCTTCCCCTCCCTTCGAACCGGGTTCTAATGAAGTAATTTGCTATCATTTATGGCTAGAAGCCCATATGCGAAAAATAACATATTTTGAGAGGGTTTTGCAGGAAATTAAATGTTAAAAAGATCCCATTCTCCTTGAAAATACTGCTGAAATCACCAGAAACGCAGCTTTTGTAATAATATTGATATTCTTTCCTCTTTTCATTCTAATTTTCAACATAAAAAAAGTATATTGAGTAGTTTAATAGGGGTGTCCCAAGAAATTTTGGAATACTTTGATTAACTCACACTTTTTTATTAGGCGTAATTAAAACTTAAATCACCATGCACCTTCTTAAAATATACCTTGTTGTTATTGGGCTTATCATGTCCTTTTCTTCACCACTTATGGCTCAATCATCTCAAGAGCCTAAAAAGCAAAAACCACCTCAACAGGAATTCAAATACAAAAAATCCTTCAAGACAGTTAAAATTCTTGAAGACGGTGCCGATTCCAATATAAAGGAAGAAGTAAAAACAAACACATCCATAAAAGCACATAATAAATCAATAACATATAAACCCACAACAGCCTCTAGGAAATTTGGTAAACAAACCAAAATGGAAGCAAGACCAAACCCACCAAGAAAAGCCAAAACCAAACAAGAGATGATCCTACAAATAGAGGCAGATATCCAAAAGGTTGTAAGGTCAAATCACCCCAAAAAAGCCGAAATGGTAGAAAAACTACGGAAAGAATTAGAAGATGTCAAACGGCATGTTGAAAAATAGATTTGTATCATTCACTTTTCAATTTACCTAAAAGAATAACACAACCCAACCCAAACACATTTAAAAATAAACCAAAACGCTTAGATATCAGGTTTAAATATACTGACGAATGGAAAAACAAAATAAATCACTTAATAAGATGCTACACAAAGCCTGTGCTGTTTTACTCACAATATCCATTACAGCTTTTTCATTAAACGCTCAAAACGATTCCTGTTCTGCTCCAGATCCTTTCTGTACAGATTATGGGGCAGCTTTCTCAGCCAACTTTGATCCAGATGATCCTGGACCAGGAAACGGCCCTCAGGCTTCAGACATTGACCCCGGCAATAACTACGGTTGTTTGGGGGCAACAGGAAACCCCGCTTGGTTCTACTTTGAAATATCAACCCCAGGTGCATTGGATATCGAGCTGACCAATACCTCAGATATTGATATCGATTTTGCCCTATGGGGCCCCTTCCCCGATTTGGCAACAGCACTAGGTAGTTGTGGATCTTTGGGAGCACCAGAAGATTGTAGTTTTTCTACAGCTTCCGTAGAACAAGTTGATATTCCAGTCTCTTCTACAGGTGAAGTCTATCTTTTATTGATAACCAACTATGCCAATACTTTTACAGATATTGAAGCAGCTCAAATCAATGGTATGGGAGATACCAATTGTGATATCCTGCCAGAATGTTTAGCCGATGCAGGAACAGTAACGACGAACACAGACGGTACAGGTTCAGGAACCAATGAAATCACAGTTTGTATTGGTGAAAGTTTGAGTATTACTTCTAATGATGACTACATACTCCCTCCAAGTTTTCCGGGAGAGGTTTCTGAGTTGATGTATGCTATCTATAATTGTGAACCACCAGCAGATCCCGACCCTTTAGCAGATGCTGCTTGTTGGTCGGGAATATTATGGACAGGTGAAGATTTCGAAGTAGGAGACCCAGGATCCATCAATAGTAATACTACAGGGGGGATTCCTTTGGTGCTTACCAATGCAGGAATTACAGGAACAGGAGGAACAACCGTATGGTACGTCCCTGTGACAGTGGATGATAGTGATAACAGTGGTATTCCGGGTAATAATGGAAACGGAAATGGAAATACAGATGGAAATGGAGTCATAGCCATCGACCAAATTGGAGATGGTTGTTATGCTACTGGCACACCAGTACAAATCAATTATATACAAAATGTCACACCTTCTTTCGAAACCGACTGCCAAGACCCCTTAGCAGGAACAGGAGCTGTTATTGTAACATTGGAAGGAGGAGGTCCGGCTCTAGATCCAACAACCGATTATACCGTAACAAATACAGGACCTGGAACAGTATCCCCAACAACAGTTTCTGCAGGAGGAACAACCACGGTATCGGGCTTGACAGATGGGGATATTGTGACATTAACCATTACCGATGATTTTGGTTGTTCATACATATTAGACCCATTTGAATTCAGCTGTACCAATGATGCCTGTCTAATTGATTCTGAAATCTTCATTTCTCCACCAGCATCAGATTTTCCGAACGACCAATATCCCCCAGGGACAGTAGTAACCTTCTGTTTCGACATCAATAAATACAGACAAACAAACTTAAACTTCTTGCAAGCAGTCGTCCCAAATTATGATCCAACAGGCTGGGCCGCTGGTTCATTTGTGCCAGGAGCACCTCCTCCAACAGCTTCTCCAATAGAATTAGCATTAGGTTCTGAATGGATTTGGGAAGCAGGACCAACGATGACCTATAATAATATACCCGGAGCTACACTTCCTCCAGGAGAAGATATAACCTACAATGCAGATGGAGCTTGGATATTTCATAGTAATTTCTTTGATCCGGGGCCAGCAAGTGGCAATAACCCAGAGTTATATTTTGGAGATGGTTGTGTACCCCTAACAACATATATTAATACAGGAGTAACTCAGAATTATTGTAATAATACAGGTGGAAATTGGATTGCGGGGCAAGGTTGCGAATATTCTTCTTTTAATTCTTTAACAGATGAAGCCACTTGTAATACATTAGGTGGACTTTGGGTGCCAGGTTATGGTTGTACGTTCTATTCTCATTATGAAAATGATGGGATAACAGAAACCATTTGTAATAATGCGGGTGGAGTATGGATCGATCCTGGAGGTAACAACAATGACCGTTGTAATTTCCTGCCAGGGCAACCTTGTTTTTATGACCAATCCGTAGATGGAGCAGGTTATCAATGGACTTTCTGTTTCTCATTAACAACAGAAGCTTGTGATCCTACGCAAGCAGTAAACCCAGATTTGGGGGCTGTTTCATTCACTACCTATGCAGATGGTGAAGTTGGAGGTTGGGATGAACCCGGCTGTAGGGATGATTTACCCGTAACCCAAGACGTGGATTATGTGTGTTGTATTCCTCCTCCAAATGTGACAACTCCCATAGAGTTTTGTGAAAATGAAACCATTACTTTAACAGCAGTAATAGATAATACAATTCCTCCTCCTCCTACACCTACATGTGATTATGAACTGGACATCAGAGATTCCTTTGGGGACGGATGGGATGGCGCTACAATAGAAGTTGTTGTTGGAGGTGTTTCAGCAGGAGTCTTTTCTCCAGGGGGATATGGAGCTATGGAAATAATAACGGTAGAAGATGGCCAAAGCATAGAATTAATTTATACGGCAGGATCATTTGAAGCAGAACATTCTTATGAATTTTTAGATTCGGATGGAAATGTAATTTTTGCAGATGGACCATCACCATCAACAGGTTCTGTTTTTACAACCACAGCTTCCTGTCCAGTTGCAGCTCCTTTAGCCACCAATTATGAAATAAATTGGTATGCAGACGAGAATGGATTACCTATTCTCGAAGGTTCAAATACACTTGATTTAAGCGGAATTGCTCCAGGAACCTATACCTATTATGCAGAACAAGACAATAACGGTTGCCTAAGTGAAAAGGAACCGGTGGATGTGACAATACACCCACTTCCAAATGCGGTTTTTGATCCAATTAATCAGGTAATTTGCTTAGGAGAAACAATAACGCTAAATGTTACAGTAACAGATGGTACGATTGCGGGTTGGACAGGTGAAGGAACTTCAGGAACAAGCCCAACTCAAGTAGTGACTCCTACATCGAGCCAAACTTATACAGTGACACTTAATAGTATACATGGCTGCGATCCAGTTACAATTCCGTTACCTATAACTGTTGTACCTATCCCTGACATAAGTACTCCTACAGATCCACTTACCTGTGTTTGTACACCTTTTGATTTAACTACAATAACAATAAATGATACCAACACTTGGGATCCCGCTGATACAACAATAACATATCATTCAGCTTCTCCCGCAGATGATACAAACGAATTGCCTTCCCCAATTGTAAGTCCGGTAACCCCAACTACATATTATATAATGTCAGACCACAATGGCTGTACGGATGAACTTTCAGTTACAATAGAACCAGATTTGACAACTGCAATTATAGCTCCAGATGACTTAAGTCTAACGGGATGCCCTGTAGGAACAACAGTGACTGCTGCTAATGCAGGTTTTGCATATTCTGAATCAACTGTAACCCTTACAGCGGCACAAGTCACAGCTTATTTGGGCTTAACAGGAACATCTATTACAGAAGACTGTACTTATAATATTGAGTATTCAGATTCTTCAACAGGAACATGTACATTAACGGTTACAAGAACATTCACAATCGAAGACGGATGTGGTAATACTGATACTGATACTCAAACAATAACAATAACAGATAATACACCTCCAACAATAGACGGGACGGTGCCGGGTGCTACGAGCATAGAATGTGGTAGTGGGCTGCCTACCTTGTCAGCTTTGTCGGCCTCCGATGTATGCGACGCT